>USEH01000019.1 GCA_900553675.1 uncultured Ruminococcus sp.
CGCTTTCGGGATGTTCGCAGCCCAAGTCCGACGAACCGTCTGTAACATCAACTGCCGATGAGGCTGCCGGATCCGACAAAACCGTGATATCCTGCACCTACAACAGCGCGGACGGAGTGTCAGCACCGCCTGAAAAGGAGGTCAACGAGTATCTTGAAAGTATGGGCTGCGATTTTACAGTAAGTTTTGTCCCCATAGACTACATAGGAAACGGACTGAAAAGGCTGGTTGAGAAGGGGACTCCGCCGGATATCGTATATACCGTCTGCCTCGAATTTGAGGATATGGAGACGACGGTGTACAGCAAGCTCTATTATGACGACATGTACCTGTGCCTGAACGATTATCTTTTCAACACGGAATCAGGCAAAAAGCTGTATGAAGCGTTTCCCGAAAAGCACTGGAACGAGCTGAAAGCGGGCGGCGGAATCTACGCCGTGGACGGCTCGCTCTCCACCCTGACAACCAACTTTGGGTATGTCTATGATAAGGCTTTGGTGGAAAAATACGGCTATGATATATCGCTTTCCCCACTGGAGCAGCTTGACAAACTCAGTGAGATAGCAAAGGGTGAGAATACCGTTCCATTCCTGCTGGGCGACGACTTTTTCAGCGTTGCGGGATATACCGATTCAAGGCGGCTGGCAAAGGGAGTAGTGTTTGATGAAAAAACATGTAAGGCGATAAGCGTGCTTGAAGATGAGGAGTTTTTAAGCAGTATTGAGGTCGCATATACCCTCGCTCAGCAGGGTCTTGCAAACAGCGAAAATCGCTCAAACTATTTTGCCATGAGATTTTTCTCGCCAGTGAATATGCAGAACGGCGTTCCGTTTGAGTATCAGAGCAGGACGGTACTGCCGCAGATGAAGAACTCGCCGAAGCTGCAAAGTCCGGTAAACGTTATCGGGATATACAAAGATTCCGCCAACCCTGATAAGGCTTTTGAGTTTTTAAGCCTGTGCATAACCGCCCCGTATCTCAACAACCTTTTGACATACGGCGTTGAGGGCGGCAGCTGTAAAATCGACTCAGACGGCTATGTCACAAAGCGTTGGGACGGTGAAAGCTCTACCGTCAGCCAGTTTATAAACCGCTATATCGCTCACCCAAATTCCATTGAAAGATTTATGAAGATAAGCAGTGAGCAGTATGTTGACACAATGGAAGTGGCTGAGCAAAGACCTGCCGCCGCGGAATTTGTCGTGAATGTCGATTCGGTTTACGCCGAAAGCCAAGCCGTTGAGCTTGTTTTAAAGGAGATGTCAGCAGAGATAGTCGCGCCCGAAAAAGATGTTGACTTCAACGCCTTTGTGGGCAGCTACCGAAAAAAGCTGAGCGAAGTGGGCTTGCAGGCGATTATTGACGAAGAAACAGCCAGTACGCCGCTTTCGTATGGACAGATGGTTGAACATTGAAAGCACAAGGAGGTAAGCTATGCGCAATTTTAAGAGTAAACGTGTGAGCAGACTGAGTGTCAAGGGCAGAATCTCTCGCTTTTTTGTGACTGTATTGGCAGTTGTCTGCGCCTTGTTAGCGCTGACATCCTGCAAAAGCGAAGCCATCGACGGCGAAACCGAGTATTTTGGCGTGCTTAGCGGCATAAACGTCATGTATAAAGACGGGATGTTCACCTTTGAAAATGGATTATTGAGCTATCTTAGCTTTGAAACCGAGAAAATCGTGCCGGTATGCTACAAGCCCAACTGCACCCATGATGAGGAAAGCGGCTGTCCTGCACTGATTTCGGGCGTGGGAACGATGTTTGTCTGCGGGAACAGTCTTTACACCTTTGAACATGGGTACAGCTGGGACAAAAAGAGGGGAGAGACAGTTATAACCACCACGCTGTTTGCTTCGTCGGTCAGCGGCACCGACAAGCACAAGGTCGCCGAAATAGAGGGCTGCTCCGTCCACGGCGGGGCATATGTAAAGGAAGGCAGAGCTTACTTCACCGCCTCCGAGGTCGAGTTTGACGAAACCGGCTCAAGCACAGGCTACACAAAGGAGTATCTGTACGTCTGCGAGCTTGCGGACGGCAGCGTTGAAAGGCTTTTAGAGCTTGCAGACGGTCACAATGCCGCTTCGTGCATTGAAGGCTGCTTTGACGGAAGGCTTGTTTTGCAGCAAAACGATTGCAGCGACACCGTCAGCGACTACAACAACAGAAAATACAACTTTTATGACCCGCAAACAGGCGATATCACGCCGATTGACGGCTTTGTAATCCGTGCACAGAAGGACTATCTCATCTTAAAAAAGGACGACGCGCTGGAAATCTACCCTGAAGGCACGATAAGTCGTATGTAATCAACGACCAAAGGTATGTCAGCCCCGAATGGGGCGGGTATGCAGTAGTTGACGGCAGGCTTATTCTCTCCGCCGACGGAATAGCCATGGATCTCGAATCAGAAAAGGAATACAAGACCGTTGCCTGTACGTTAATTGCACGCTATAACGGCGGGTTCATTGTGCGGACGCCGAAGCACGAATATCGCTTTGTCGCGGACAGCGAGTTCTATTCCGAGTAGCAGTGCCGAAGCTGCCTCTATCGTCATAAAAAACGGTGCAAGACCGCAATTAAGCGATTTTGCACCGATATTTTTTTATATGCCGAAATCAGAACAGTCCTGTAATAACACCGTTGTCGTCAACGTCTATTCTTTCAGCGGCGGGGGACTTGGGCAGACCGGGCATTGTCATAATGTCGCCGGTCAGCACGACCACAAAGCCTGCGCCCGCAGAAACCTTGACGTTCTTGACGGTTACGGTGAAGCCCTCCGGCGCACCCAACAGCGCGGGATTGTCCGAGAAGGAATACTGAGTTTTTGCAATGCAGACGGGCATATTGCCAAATCCAAGCTCGGTTAGCTTGGCAAGCTCCTTCTTTGCGTTCGGCATGATGTTTATGCCAACACCGCCGTAAACCTTGGTGACAACAGCCTTAATCTTATCTTCAAGGCTCAGACCATCTTCATAGGAGAAGGTGAAGTGCGGGATCTCTTCCTCGCAGAGCCGAACAACCTCGCGTGCAAGCTCCTTGCCGCCTTCGCCGCCCTTTGCCCAGACGTCTGAAAGAACAACGTTTACGCCCAGTTCTTTACATTTTTCAATGACGAGCGCAACCTCGGCGTCGGTGTCGGTGGGGAAGCGGTTTACAGCTACTACCGACGGCAGACCGTAAACGTTCTTGATGTTAGAAACGTGCCTGAGCAGGTTGGGAAGACCCTTTTCCAAAGCTACAAGGTTTTCGCTTCCAAGCTCGGTCTTTGCAAGTCCGCCGTGCATCTTAAGCGCTCTGACGGTTGCAACGATTACTACCGCAGAGGGGGTAAGTCCTGCCATTCTGCACTTGATGTCCAAAAACTTCTCCGCGCCCAGATCGGCTCCGAAGCCCGCTTCGGTTACGGCGTAGTCGCCCAGTTTCAGAGCAAGTCTTGTTGCAAGAACCGAGTTGCAGCCGTGGGCAATGTTTGCAAACGGACCGCCGTGTACAAGCGCAGGGGTGTGCTCTAAGGTCTGAACAAGGTTAGGCTTTAAAGCATCCTTTAACAAAGCTGCCATTGCGCCGACTGCCTTTAAGTCGCCGGCAGTAACCGGCTTGTCGTCGTAGGTGTAGCCAACGATAATGCGCGAAAGCCTTGCCTTAAGGTCGCTTATCGAGCTTGAAAGGCAGAATACTGCCATAATCTCGCTGGCGACGGTGATATCAAATCCATCCTCACGCGGGGTGCCGTTTACTCTTCCGCCCAGACCGTCAACAACGAATCTGAGCTGCCTGTCGTTCATGTCAACGCAGCGCTTCCATGTGATCCTCTTGGGGTCGATTCCAAGGGAGTTGCCCTGCTGAATGTGATTGTCAAGCATAGCGGCAAGAAGGTTGTTGGCAGCACCGATTGCGTGGAAGTCGCCGGTGAAGTGAAGGTTGATGTCCTCCATCGGGACAACCTGAGCGTATCCGCCGCCTGCGGCACCGCCCTTGATTCCGAAAACGGGACCTAAAGAAGGCTCACGCAGTGCAACCATAACGTTTTTGCCTATCTTTCTGAGACCGTCTGCCAAGCCGATGGTAGTGGTGGTTTTGCCCTCTCCGGCGGGAGTGGGGGTTATAGCGGTTACAAGAACCAGCTTGCCGTCGGGCTTTTTAACGTCGTTTAAAAGCTTTAAATCAACTTTAGCCTTGTATTTTCCGTACTGTTCGAGATACTTGTCGTCGATTCCGGCAGTCTTGGCAACCTCGGCGATGGGCTGCATTTCAACCGACTGCGCAATTTCAATATCAGACTTGTAAGTAGCCATGTCAATATCTTCCTTTCTTTAGCAAAAGCCAATCAATTAGTCCTCGTAAATCGGGAATCTGTCGCAAAGCTCAATTACCTCGCGGGTGATTCTTTCCTTGTTGCCCTCAAAATCTTTGATGATGTCTGCAATCCAGCCTGCAATAAGCTTCATTTCAGGCTCTTTAAAGCCTCTTGTCGTAACTGCCGGTGTGCCGATTCTTAAGCCGCTTGTGATGAACGGACTTTCGGGGTCGTTTGGTATTGCGTTCTTGTTTGCAGTGATGTGCACCTCGTCAAGCCGGTGTTCAAGCTCCTTGCCGGTTACTCCTGTTCCGCGAAGGTCTAAAAGCATAAGGTGATTGTCGGTTCCGCCCGAAACAAGGTTGATTCCCTTTGCGATAAGCTCATGCGAAAGCACCTGAGCGTTGGTGACAATCTGCTGCTGATAAGTCTTGAAATCGTCTGTAAGAGCCTCTCCGAATGCGACAGCCTTGGCAGCGATTATGTGCATAAGCGGTCCGCCCTGAGTTCCGGGGAAGATTGCCTTGTCTATCTGCTTTGCATACTGCTCGCGGCAGAGGATAAGTCCGCCTCTGGGACCTCTTAAGGTCTTGTGGGTGGTGGTTGTGACAACATCAGCATACGGAACAGGGGAGGGGTGAAGTCCCGCGGCGACAAGTCCTGCAATGTGTGCCATATCAACCATCAGGTATGCGCCAACCTTGTCGGCAATCTCGCGGAAGCGCTTGAAATCTATGATTCTGGGGTAAGCAGAAGCACCCGCCAAGATAAGTTTTGGCTTGTTTTCTATTGCTAAGCGCTCAACCTCGTCGTAGTCGATGGTCTGAGTGTCGTCCGAAACGCCGTAGGGGACAATCTTGAAATATTTACCCGAGATGTTTACCGGCGAGCCATGGGAGAGGTGTCCGCCGTGGGCAAGACTCATGGAAAGCACGGTATCTCCTGGCTGCAAAAGCGCGAAGAATACTGCCAAATTTGCGTTTGCTCCGCAGTGGGGCTGAACGTTTGCATGCTCCGCTCCGAAAAGCTTGCAGGCACGTTTACGCGCGATTTCCTCAACCTCGTCAACATACTGACAGCCGCCGTAGTAGCGTTTTCCGGGGTAGCCCTCGGCGTACTTGTTGGTAAGCACTCCGCCCGCAGCAGTCAGAACTCCCTCGGAAACAATGTTTTCCGAAGCAATAAGCTCGATGTTGTGACGCTGGCGTGAAAGCTCGCGCTCGCAGGAGGCGGCGACTTCGGGGTCGAATTTTTTTAGGTTTTCAAAAAACATGATATTCGCTCCTTTAAAATGTATTTTATTGTATTTATCAACTCTTTTTTGGGGACGAGAATCTGATAAGATAGCAAATTCCCATTGCGCCGATGGTGTTGCCCAGAACAACGCTTAAAATAAACCAAAGATAGCTAAGACTAAAGCTTCCGGCAAGTGCAAAGTAGAACATATCTGCGATGGAGTGCTCAAAGCCGCTCAGAATGAATACCGGTATGCAGAAAAGCACGCCCATAGGTGTTTTAAATTCCTTGAAGATTTTAACAGCTACATACATAAGTATTCCGCACATAGCTCCCAAAATTACAGCTTTAAGGCAGCCGCCTTCAAGCTTTGCCGAACACGCCGCCTGAGCTTTCTCTACGATGGCAGGGCTTGCATAGGCGCAGAGAAGACCGAAAAGGGTTGCACCGACAAAGTTGCCCGCAAGTCCCAAGCCCAGAACCGGCAGATTGGATTCTTCAAATTTCTCGGCAAGATATCCGATTCTTCCGGTGTAGAGATACATTCCCAAATAGCATATCGAGAGCAGCGCGACCGAGAAAAAGCTTGCCCCGACATACTTGTTGTCGCAGCTCATGTAAACCGCTCCGCCAATACCAACCATGATTCCGGCGGCGATTCCGGAGATAAATGCGTTTTTTAATGACATTTCAATCAGTCCTGCCTTTCAGATATTAAATCGCAAACAAAAAAGGACAGACTACCCGAAACTAAAAGGATAGCTCTGCCCAGACGGTCGGCAATTAATTATTTCCGCTCCCACTGTGTCAAGCCACATACCGTCAGTCACGGAAATCGCTAAGGTTAGTATAGCATTTAATCATGCTTCTGTCAACTAAGTTTTGAAGAAAAGAAAGAGAATTTTTCGGCGGCTTTTTTATCACTTTTCGACAAGCCCAAGCAAAATTCTGCTCTCGCGCAGGGTGGGGCTTTGGTCGTAGTCGTATTCAATTGTCTGGATGTTTATGTCCTTATATCTATCCTTTAAGCTGCGCAGGATTCCTCTTTCGCAGACATGGCTTACAAGGCAGCCGAACGGGTGGACAATAAGCACGTTTTTGCAGCCATTTTCAATCGCCTGAACCACCTCGGCAGCAATCAGCCAACCGTCGCCGTTGGTGCAGAAGCTTGAAATTATGCCGTCAGCCTTTTTTCTGAGCTCCGAAAAGGAGTAGTCGGTTTCATATCCTTGTGCACGAACGGCTTTAAGCATTTCAAGCTGAAGCTTTTCCATAATTCTGATGACAAAATCAAAGACTCTCGCCGCAGCCTTGCTTTTGTGCTGTAGCATAAACGAGGTTTTTTCGCTGTCCGCGACGTATATTATATAGTTGGCAAACCCGCCGAAGTAAACCTCGCAGCCGTTGTCTGCAAGATACTTTTCCAGCTTATGGTTTCCCAGCGAGGAATACTTAATATATCTCGCCGACGACGCCGACCCGCTTCTTTTTCACGTCCGATACTTTAACTTTTTTAAAGGCTTTGATGATTTCTGAATACATCTCGGCGCGCTTGACCTTGCCCGACTTTATTGCATTGCAAGCGTACTCCTCGGCTTTTTTGTAGACCTTATCGGTCTCGCCCGAAATAATCTCATAAGGCTTTGTCTGCTGGTACAAAAGCATCATCAGGTCGCCAATGCACACCGCAGCCGCTGCGTTTTTTACAAGCTTAGGCGTGATTTTAAAGCCCGGGTGCCGCTCCTGTCCCCTGAAATTAAGAGATATTACCGGAGCATTATACCCCAGCTTTTCAAGAGTTTCAATAAGCAGATTGTAGATGTTACCGGCACGGCAGGCTCCACCCGCCTGAGGCTCCATAAAGGCAAGAGAGTGGCAGTCCCCGCCGTTTTTGCGAATCGTCTCCAAAACCTGACCGACAATCAGAACGGTGGGGTAGCAGTAATCCGAGCTTATGTATCTTAAAGCCTCGTATTTAGAGGGCGGCTCGTTGCTGTGCATGATGTCAATTTTGTAGCCCGAGGCTTCAAAGGCGGCTTTTAAAAACGCAGAGTGATATTCCAGCATCTGCGGAAGCATTATTGTTCTGTTTTTTCTGTCCGACTTGGTGAATTTAACCATAATATCTGCCCAGAGCTTTCGTTGTTGATAGTTTAATTATAGCATTTATGCTAAAAATGTCAACCAAAAAATCGGCACAGCGTTATTTCACTGTGCCGATTCCGTCAACAATAGCTCTCATTTCGCGCTTTGAAGAAACGCCCTTCGCCTTTTGTATGATACTTTGTTTTTCGGCTTCAGACATTCCCTCAAACCGCTTCATGGCGGACTCGTTCTGAGAAAGTGCCATGCCTAAGCCAAGCGGCAAATCCCGTTGATTCATTATAATCACCTCCGTGGATATTGTCTGCAAAAGGAGGAAAATCATACTCGCCGCGCCGTAAATCTTGATAAAAACATAAAATAATGCTACAATATCTGTAACGTTTTGCCCGCAGAACCGTCTAATAGTGAGAAAGCAAAAAAGAGGGTGATGACATTGAGCGGTTTCGAGGTGATTTACCGTACCCACGCAAAAACCGTATATTACTATCTTATGAGCCTTTGTCATGACGAAGCGCTTTCCGAGGAGCTTGCGCAGGAGACTATGTTTCGCGCGGTAATGAACATTTCATCCCTGCGGGACGATTCTAAGGCTCTGGCATGGCTGTGTCAGATAGCAAAGAATCTCTATTTTGAGCATCTCAAAAAGCGAAAAAGGCTGGTAAGTCTTGACGACAGCCCCGGCAGCGCACCCGTCTCGCAGGAGGACATAGCTGGCAGCCTTGAAAAAAAGGACGCCGCCGGAAGAATCTTAGCAATAGCCATAGCTCTCGACGAGCCGTATCGTGAGGTATTCCTCATGCACGCCATATCCGAGCTTTCACTTAAGGACATCTCGCTCAGATTCGGCAAAAGCGAAAGCTGGGCAAGGGTTACATACTATCGCGCAAAGGCAAAGATAATATCACAGATGGAGGATGAATCAGATGATTGATTGTAATGTTATCGCGGATTTAATCCCGCTTTATATAGACGATACCTGCTCGCAAGAGTCGGCAGAGCTTGTTGAGGAGCATATTAAAACCTGCAAGGACTGCACAAAACTTTTGGAGACAATGTGTTCTGATGAGATAAGACTAAAGGAAAAAGCCCCGAAGCTCGAAAGCAACAGGCTTTTTAAAAGCGTGCGCAAGAGCCTTCTGATTGTAATGCTGTCGCTGTGTGTTATGGCTGCAAGCTATTGCTTTAATTACTTCGGCTTATATTATTTTAGACATTCTTTGGAGCTTTTATTTACTGTTATGTATATAGCTGCATGGATGATATTAACAGTACACGTAAAAGAGATTATCCCGCTGATAGGAGTCAACCTAGCATTTGGTATGTTTACATTATTGATTGACGTCTACCACTTTACACGTCGTTTTTTACTTATTAGCGGCAATATTAATGCAAATCAATATGTTAAATACTTCATTAATGGACCCACACCGCCCATCTTTTACATGATAAGCGTACCTTATGGCGGAGCTTCATTCTTAGGCAATTGGACATGGGTCTATGTAGTCTCAACTATAGCGTCGCTTGCTGTAGTCATATACAGCATTATCAGCCTGAAAAACTGGAAGAAGTACCGCTCATAGCGATATCCACCGCACAAAGGGGTACGATTCTACAGCGTAAAAAACCGTACTATCGTACCCCCCTAAGTGATAAAGGGTACGATTCTGCCGAGTAGAAAAACCGTACTATCGTACCCCTTATACTAATAGATAAGTATTAACAAGATTACTGACAAAAGAAAAAATATAATCAAGCATGAACGACCTGAAAAGCCATAGTTTACAATGATTATATGATTATTTGATTATATAATAGTATTATCAGGATATTTCTGAATACTGTTTTGCGATTATATATGAAGGAAAATAGTTGTTACCATTATTTAGGGGGGTACGATAGTACGGTTTTTTCACGCTGTATAATCGTACCCCACTACAATCGCTGTCAGGCAATAGTTTCAACCTTGATAAGATTAGTGTTGCCCGAAATGCCGTTGGTCATTCCGCCGGTAACCACCATCTTTTCGCCCTTGTTCAGCGAGAACACCTGCTTTGCCGTGCGCTTTGCCTGATAGAACAAAACGTCGGTGGAGTCGTAGGTGTCGCAGAGGTAGGGGGTAACTCCCCACGAAAGCGAAAGCTTGTATCTGGTCTTGTCGCTGGTGGTAAGACCCAGTATGTCCACCGGAGGACGGAACCGCGATACCATTCTTGCTGTGCCGCCCGAAAGCGAGCAGACCGCAATTGCCTTGGCGTCAACGTCTATAGCCATGCCGCAGGTGGCATGAGAGATAGCGTCCACGGTGTTTTTAATCTTGAACTCTGCGCTGCGGAAGCGCTTTGCATAGTCAATGCCGTTTTCGGTGGCTTCCGCGATTTTAGCCATGGTTTTAAGTGCAAGTACGGGGTATTTGCCTGCCGCAGTCTCGCCCGAAAGCATTATAGCGCTTGTGCCGTCGTAGATGGCGTTTGCAACGTCTGAGGTCTCCGCTCTGGTTGGGCGGGGATTGTGTATCATGGATTCCAGCATTTCGGTTGCCGTGATCACGCGCTTGCCCAAAAGTCGGCACTTTGTTATAAGATCTTTCTGGATTGCGGGCAGCTTTTCAAAGGATATCTCAACGCCCAAGTCGCCCCTGCCGATCATAATGCCGTCGCACTCCTGACAGATTTCCTCAATGTTGTCAATGCCCGCCTGATTCTCAATTTTGGCGATAAGGTCGATATCGTCGCCGCCGTTTTCGTGCAAAAAACCCTTGATATCAAGCATATCCTGTCTGCAAGATACAAACGAGCAGGCGATAAAATCAACGCCGTTTTCGATTCCGAACTTAAGGTCGGATTTGTCCTGCTCGCTCAGATATTTCTGCTTTAAAAGCTTGGTGGGAAAGCTCATGGACTTGTTGTTTGAAAGCTCTCCGCCCTCTAAAACAACTGTCTCGACTTTAACACCGTCGGTCGACGTTACCTCGAATTTCAGAAGACCGTTGTTTAAAAGGATTATATCGCCCTTTTCAAGGTCGTTTGCAAGACCCTTGTAGTTGACAGATACTGCCTGCTGATTGCCGGTAATATCCTCGGTGGTGAAGGTAAAGCAGTCGCCGGGATTCAAAAAGATTTTTCCGTTTTCAAAGGCTCTTATTCTGTATTCGGGACCTTTGGTGTCAAGCATTATTCCAATCGGAAGGTCAAGTTCGGTGCGGAGCTTTTTCAAAGTGTTTATTTTTTCGAGATGCTCCGGCTGGGTGCCGTGTGAAAAGTTGAGCCGCGCGACGTTCATTCCGGCTGTCATCATCTCGCGAAGGGTGGCTTCGTCTGAGCAGGAGGGACCTATTGTGCAGATAATTTTGGTTTTTCTCATAATAAAAATTCCTTTCGGCGTATTTTCTTGTTTCCATTATAGCAGATATCCGCTCGGTTTTCAAGAACAGATTGTAAAATAAAAGAAAAATCCTTGCCATGCTCATCACATAACAAGGACTTTAAAATTATACGTTGAGATATCCCTTTAAGACCTTAAGCGTGTTCAGAACGCCGTCGATATGGCTGCGCTCATAGCCGTGGCTGGCGTAAACGCCGGAGCCGATAAGACCGTGGCGGATATCGTACCCCGCGCGCAAAGTTGCCTCGACGTCCGAGCCGTAGTAGGGGTAAACGTCAACCGCGTATTCCGCGCCCTCGCGCTTGGCAGCGTCGATAAGCTTGCCCACAACACTGTAGCTGTAGGGTCCGCCCGAGTCCTTTGCACAGATAGAAACCGTGCGCTCGGTGCATTCAAGACCGTCCCCAACGCAGCCCATATCAACGCTTATAGCCTCGGTGACTCCGGCAGGAACAGAAGCCGAGCCGCCGTGTCCTACCTCCTCGTAAACGGTGATATGAACGTAAACCCTGCGTGCAAGGCTGATGTTGTTGTCCTTAAGATACTTTGCAAAGCCTAAAAGTATTCCGACCGAAAGCTTGTCATCCAAAAATCTTGACTTGATATATCCCGATTCGGTTACCTTGGTTCGCGGCTCAAAGCATACTATGTCTCCGACCTCTATGCCAAGCTCTTTTACCTCGCTTGCCGAGCTGACGTTTTCATCTATCACAATTTCGGTGTTGACAAAGCTCCTCGAAGTGGAGGAATAGTCGCCGTTTACGTGTACGCTTGCGTTGCAGAGCTGCAAAGTACCCTCGTAAACCTTGCCGCCCCTTGTGTATATGCGGACATTCTCCGTCTCGCCGTTGTTGGCGTTCATGCCGCCCAAGGCTGATATCTTAAGCCGTCCGTTTCCCTTTATCTGCGAGACCATGCCGCCCAGAGTGTCGGTATGCGCCTCTAAAAGCAGAGCGTCGCTGTCGTCGTCCCCGAAAAGGTCTATTAAAACTCCGCCCTTGGCAGTGATAACAGCCGGAAAGCCCAGCTCTGAAAACTCGTTTTTAACCCACTGAGCCGCCTTATCTGTAAAGCCGGAGGGGGAGTCTATCGCCAGAAGCTCGCAGGTCTTTTCGACCGCAAATTCTGCATATGATTTATCCATTGTTGACATGGCAAATACTTCCTTTCAATATTGATTTATTCGTCAGCCGAAGCCGACTCATTATTCTTTTTTCCGATACGCTTTTCGGTGGCTTCTGCCAGAAGCGTCCTTATAACGGCGGTAAGAGGGATAAAGAAGATGATTCCCACCAGTCCCAAAAGCTTGCCGCCGACCAGTGCCGCAATCAGGGTCAGCAGGGGAGAAAGTCCAACCGAGCTTCCCACAACATGCGGGTATATAAACTGATTTTCAACAAACTGCACCACATTGTAAACGATTATGCACAAAATCACCTGCGAGGGGCTTACCAAAAGCGTCAGAAAAGCTCCGATAACGCAGGCGGTAAACGCCCCGATATAGGGGATAAACGCGCACACCGCCGTCACTACAGCGACTAATGGGGCATAGGGCAGACGGAATATGCTGAAGAATATAAACATCAGCACGCCCAGTATTATAGCCTCCACGCACTGACCGGAGAGAAATTTTGCATACGTTTCGCGGCTGAGCTGGGCGATATGCTCTAAAAGCTTTCTTGGCTTGGGCTTGCAGTAGGCGTCTAAAAGCTTGCTTATCTGGGCATGAAGCTCCTTTTTGCTGAGCAGAATGTATACCGCAATAATCACCGAGAAGCAGGCTGTAACAACGCCGTTTATTGTAGTTGAAGCCGCGCCGATAACGGTGTCTAAAACAACGCCTGTTCCGCTTGCAATCTTTTCCAAAAGATTTTGCATATCGGTGGTTTCAAACCATTCCGCAATGCCGGAGATGTCTATATTGTAGCTGCGGAATACCTCAACCCATGTGGGCCATCTGTTCTGAATCAGGCGGTAAAGGCTTTTAACGCTTGATACAATCTCAGGTCCCGTTATGGTAATCACCAAAGCCAGAACCGCAACAATTATCAGGAGCGTTGCGACTGTGCAAAACGCCGTTACCATCGAATCCTTTGGCTTGCGCTTTGCCTTTTTGAAGGCTTTTGCAAACAGCTTTTCCATGCCGGATATGGGGACGTTTAAAACAAATGCAAGCATCAGCCCTGCGAATACCGGAGTGATAAGCCGGAATATTCCAACGGCGAAGTTGGCAACGGTATTAAGATTCTCCAGCCCGACAAACAGGACTACTCCGAAGGCTATAAGCAAAAGGGCTTCCTTAAAGGTCTTTTTCACATTCCGTCAGCTCCTGTTCAGTCTGTGGTTACGAGCATAAAACAAGCTCTTTTTCTTTTTCTCCGACAAGCTTTTCCGCAAGGTCGCATATGTCCGAAGCGGCTTTGCTGTTGAGATATTTTTTCTGGCACAATACCATTTTATCACGGTTTTCGGATTTTTCAAGATAGTCCAACGCTTTTTTGATACTTTTTTCGGAGCATTTTGCAAATATGCTCATTCCGTGCTCCTCAAAGTATCTAAGATTTTTTGATTCACAGCCCGGAATAGGCGTTATGTGAATAATCGGTATACCCGCGCTGGCGGCTTCTGTGGAAGAAAGCCCGCCCGGCTTTGTCATAAATATTTCGCAGGCTTTCATGTAAAGCGGCATTTTGTCGGTGAATCCCACAACAACGCAGTCCTGCGAAAATTCCTTTTCCATCCTTTCAAAAAGCCTTTTGTTGCTTCCGCAGATAATTACCGGCTCGATATCATAAGCGCGGCAGTTATCCCTCCACTTTAATATATACCTGACGATTTTTACAAGATTCCCCGAACCCATGCTTCCGCCGGTTATCAGGATGTATCTTTTGAACTCGCACAGCCCAAGCTCCTTTTTAGCCTCGCTCTTGGAAATATCTTTCTTATACCCCGAAAGGGTGGGGATTCCGAGCGAGAACATTCTGTCGTGCGGCACTCCAAAGCTTTCAAACTCGCCGCTAAGCTGGCTTGTCGGGATAATGTAAGCGTCGAGCTTAGTCTCCTCGATAAACGGTATGCAGGTGTAGTCGGTGGTGATAAACAGTGTCTTCGGACGCTCCCAGCCTCTTCGAGCCATAGTAGTCATCATCTCGGCAGGGAAGAGGTGGGGCATGATTACGATATCATAGTGATGTTCGTCAAGATACTCCTTCAGAACCGCAGCCATCCGTCTGTTTGCAAAATAAATCGGAGAACGCCACGGAAGTCTGCGGTAAGCGTCTCCGATAAAGTAGACCAAACCGAAAGCCTTCGGCACTGTCTGCACCAGTTTTATATATGTATTATCTATTATTTTCGAGGTCTTTTCGCTTTTAAGGTTGTAGGGGTTCATCATTTCAACGTTGTGTCCGCGCCTTAAAAGCTCCTCTTTAACAGCATAGCCGGCGGCGTTATGCCCACCTCCGGTTCCGACTGACAGTATCAATGCATCCATAGTAAGCTAACCTTAACCTTTTCTCTTTCTTCCGGACTGCTGAAAAGCTTGTATCCGACAGCTGCGGAGATAATTATAAATCCCAGAGCAACCGATACGATTCCTGCTTTAAACGAGAATACTGCTATAAGCGGCAGAGCGATAAGGTAGGAGACCGCTGTCCGGTAAAAGTGCGGCGAAACCTTTATGATCACCGAGAAGAATATAAAGCTTGCCGCCATGATTATAACCGGCTGATAGACAGGCAATATTCCCAACAGGCAGCCAAACGTAACGGCAATGCCCTTTCCGCCTCGGAAGCCGTTGAATACCGGGAATATGTGTCCTATAACCGGAGCCGCAAGCACCAGCGCAAACAAAGCGTTGTCCATCGGTCTTAATCCGCCGGTCGCAATAAGATACAGCTGAACAGGAATTATTCCCTTAAAAAGCTCGCACAAAAGCGTAAGGCTGCCGCAGGTAAAGCCGCCGTATGTAAAAGCGTTTGCAACGCCGGGGTTGTGATCCTTTGATTCGTCGGTAATGCTTTTTGTGTGAAGAATGCGCGCCCAGATCGGAGCGTACAGTATGCTTCCGGAAAGGTATCCTAAAAGCGAGTATAAAATAATTCTTAACAATCCAATCAAGTCCTTTTAAAGAGGGCTTATAAAGTCAGACGTCCTTGATTTCCACCTCATAGCCCGTGTCGGTTTCAGTTTCGGTTTCGATTTTGCTCTTTTTGTTTGACATTATCGTCGAAACAGCGTCGATAACGGCTTCAACTATCAGCGATACTCCCGCGAATATCCAAAGAACGGCGGTTGTGGTAAATGGATTAAAGATAATGACAACCGCAAAGATAACAGAGGTCAGTCCGCCGATACCAGGAATAAACCAATAGCCGCTGCCAATGCGAAGCGCGTCAACCGACCATTGCAGCTTTACAAGTCCCACCACAAGTATTACAAGGCCGTATGCCACTGCCAGAAGAGGGAAGGCGTTTGCAATCCATTCGGGACGGAATATGCAGAAAACTCCGGCAATCACCTGAACAAGTCCCTTTGTAAAGCTCATAGACATCGAGCCCATTTCCGGAGCAAGCCTGAAATAGTTCATGATATTCAGCACTCCGAAAACGCAGAGAACAATTCCGAGTATTCTTACAATCGCAGAGGTGAAGGCTATCGGGTCGATAAGCAGAAGCACCCCGACGGCAAGCTCGCATATGCAGTAAATCAGCGGTCTGAAATCATGCAGAAACTTTCTCATATTCTTTTCTTCCTTTCACTTTGTTGTTTCTATCGGTTTTATCGGGAATAAGCTTATAGCATATTACATACCCAACTGCGCACAAGGCAACGGCAGCAATAACGTCTATTATAGAATGCTGCTTTAAGAAGACGGTTGATATCGAAATAAAGAAGCACGCAACAGCCGAAACAACCTTCCAAATTCTCTTTGAAAACCTGCTTGTGTCAAATCCCGCAAGCAGAGCCGCCACCGATCCTGAAACATGGATAGACGGGCAGACGTTGGTGTTGGTGTCGAACTCGTAGAAATCCGCAACGAACCTTGTAAGGATGTTGTCACGCTCAAATTCGTCAGGTCTTAACTCCTGACAGTTGGGGTATATGAAATAGAATACTATCGTGCAGGTGTATGTAAACATGATGAAATACATCATCCGCCTGAAAGCCCTTTCGTTGAACAAAAGGGTATATCCCACCGCGCCGATAAGGTAAACGAACCATAGCATATAGGGTATAAAAAACAGCTCGTTAAAGGGAATCATATCGTCGAGCGGGCAGTAAATCGGGTGCCACTGGGGAGGATTATAGAACCTCTCCATAAACAAAAATGCCAGACCGTATGCCGGCCAGAAAAGCAAAAGCTTTAAATACGCAAACTCGCCGTTCAGCTTTGAAAGCCTGAATTTGCGGTAATCAATTAGTTTATCCATCTGATATGTAAACAAAGCTCCTTAATATTAGCCGACGCCCTGCTTTGAAAGCGCAGCTTTCTTGTTTCCGTCCTCCTGCGGCTGACGAAGTATTTTAAGCAGTCGGGGACGGTTGTATCTCTGAATAAGCACAAAGGGGATATTGACTATAAAATATATTATAGATACTATAACTCCGCCTTTGCCCTCCCATATCGAAATGCACCCAAAGCCCATTATCATAAGCGCAAGATGTGCGGCTTCGGCAATGCAGGTTTCCTTAACCATAAGCTCTATACGCTCACGCTTGGTGGAAACCATCTTTTTTGCGGGCATAAGCTTCTTGAATATTTTAGACATATCCGGAAGCTTATTCTGCCATTTTTTTATTTTGATTTTATCATAGATTTTTCCGCCGTTTTCCCAGTCGAAGCTTCTGTAGGGAAAGCTGCTGAAATTAAACCAGCTTTTCGGAAGTATCCTTCCGACATAGAAGGTGATAGTGCCTATTATGGCAAGGTAGATAAAACAGTGCAAAAAGTTCATTATTAATCCTTTTCCGGTAAAAACGAGCCTGACAAGGCTGCAAATATACTACTTTATAATATATAATAAATACCGAAAATAAACTGTTTATCAACTGAACCTCAACTATTGTTGAGATTATGTCCTCACCTTTTGCTCAGGATGATAACGTGCTTGTCATTCCGAAAGCTTAACCGTAAACCTGCATCCGTTCGGGGAGATGTTCTCGACAGATATTTCGCCTTGACAGATAGCGAGTATACGCTTTACAAGAGCAAGACCCAAGCCGTTGCCCTCCTCCTTGTGGGATGAATCCTCCTGATAGAACTTGTCAAAAATATGCTTCTGGGCTTCGGCACTTATGCCGGGACCGTTGTCCTCAACGGTGAATACTATTCCGTCCTTATTCCGGAACAGCCGAATCATGATTATCCCGCCAACAGGGTCGAACTTTATGGCGTTGCCGATAAGATTGTTCCAGACGTGCATTAAAAGCTCCCGCGCGCCGACATACTCAATGCTTTCCATTTCAACGTCGAACTCGATGTTTTTTGTTTCCCAGTCCGGCTCCAGCATTATTATCGACTGCCTTATCTGCTCGTCAAGCCTGTATTTCACGTTTTTGGACTGGATAACCTGATTGTCAACCTTAGAAAGCAGCAGAATATTGCCAACAAGGTTTGAAAGCCGCTTTGTGTTGAACAGTATCTTTTCGATATATTCAAGCTGCTCCTGCGAGGCTTCGGGACTGTCCTGCAAAAGGGTGGCATACCCCTCTATTGCGCTGATGGGCGTTTTGAACTCGTGCGAGACGTTCGAGACAAAATCCGTTTGCAAAACCTCGGTCGCTCCAAGCTCTGTCGTCATAAGGTTAAAGTTGGAGTTGATGTCCTCAATTTCACGGTAGCTTGATTTGTCGTTCAGCCTTATGCTGAAATCGCCCTTTGCAACCTTGCTCATAGCTTCGCTCAGCTTGTTTATCGGTGACAAAAAGTCCTTTCCGATGAAATACGCAACCACCGAGCCGATGGTAGTACTTAAAATAAGGAACCATACGCCCAAAGAGATATCCACGGTATACTTAAACGCAAGTCTTGACAAAAACGAAACCAGCCAGAAGACGGCGAAAACAAGCAGTATGTCTGCCATTACAAGCATTGTAAACTTGAACAGCAGGGTAAACTTCATTTTCTTTTTCGGCGGCTTGGCACTGTTTTTAACGCTTGGCTTTGCCCTTGCCGAAGCTGACGATTTTTTCATAGAATCACCTCATAACCCACTAATCCTCGTTTTTGACCACCTTGTAGCCCACTCCGCGCATGGTGATTATCTTAAAATCGGGATTGTCCCTGAACCGATCTCTCAGTCGTCCGATATGAACGTCTAAGGTGTGGGTGTCGGTGTCGCTTTCATAGCCCCAGATATCGTCCATAAGCTGCTGGCGGGTGAATATCCTTCCTGGATAGGATACCATCTTGTAAAGCAGCATAAACTCCTTCTGCGGAAGCACGGTTTTAACGCCGTTTGTGGTGACGGTCAGATAATCGTACTCTAAAATGGTATTTCCGATAGTCTCCCGCCGCTCGTTGA
>USEH01000020.1 GCA_900553675.1 uncultured Ruminococcus sp.
GCGCGGGTGAATCCCCTCATTCTCTTCATTGTCCGCTTATGGGTATATGCTTTCTCTTAAATCGGATAAAATAATAAGGGAATTTTGCTCGTAAAGGGTTGATATTTCCCTTAATTCATGCCATAATTCAAGGGAAAACGGTCGGAGGTAAGAGAATGAGAGATTTTCACTACACAGCAATCCGCGAACAAAAATGGGATTCTGAAATCTTAGGGTTGATTGCTGCAATCTATAAAGAAGCCGGAAAACAGGAGATGTATCTCAAGCAGCGCCCGGAGGAATTGGAAAAGCTGGTGGAAATCGCCAAGGTTCAAAGCACCGAAGCATCCAATGCGATTGAGGGGATTGTCACCACAAGCACACGTATCCGCCAGTTGGTCGAAGAAAAAACTGTGCCCAGAAACCGAGATGAGCAGGAAATTGCCGGATACCGTGATGCGCTGAATATCATCCACGAAAATTTTGATGCCATTCCAATTACGCGGAACTACATTTTGCAGCTGCATAAAGTTTTGTACAGCCACATGAACAACCCTATGGCGGGGCAGACAAAAAGCGTGCAGAATTATATCAGCGCCACTTATCCAAACGGTCATACCGAAACGCTGTTTACGCCGCTTGCACCTTTTGAAACGCCGGAAGCTCTTGAGCGAATTTGTGATGAATATAACCGCGTAATCGGCAACATGGAAGCTGAACCTTTGATTGTTATTCCGACTTTCATCCACGATTTCCTTTGTATTCATCCCTTTAATGACGGAAACGGACGGATGAGCCGTTTGCTCACGACCTTGCTTCTGTACCGAAATGGTTTTTATGTCGGCAAATATATCTCGCTGGAAGCCAAAATCGCCCAAAATAAAGCCCTCTATTATGCCGCGCTTCGTCAAGCACAGGAAGGTTGGCACGAGGGGACAGAAGATCCCGTTCCCTTTATCAAATATTTACTGGGCATCATCCTCTCCGCCTACCGCGATTTTGAGGATCGCTTCTCGTTGGTCGAACAAAAAAAGCCGGCGCTTGAAACGGTACGTCAGGCAACGCTGAACAAAATCGGTCGTTTCAGTAAGCAGGATATTCGTGAACTCTGCCCTGCTTTGAGCGTCAGCTCGATAGAAGGCGCGCTGCGCAAACTGGTTGCATCCGGCGAACTGAAACGGGAAGGCAACGGCAAAAGCACCTGCTACTATCGTCTGAAATGAGGAAACCTTGAAGCAGTGCTTAAAACATGATATACTGAGCAAAGAAAAGACGCAATGAACAGGAGGGTACTGCCGCATGATGACTAAAAAGCTGCCGGTGGGCATCGAGAGCTTTGAAGAAATCCGCAAACAGGATTTTTATTATGTGGATAAGACAAATCTGATTGCTGATCTGCTGGCTAGCTGGGGCAAGGTCAACCTGTTTACCCGTCCGCGGCGCTTCGGAAAAACGCTCAATATGAGTATGCTCAAATCTTTCTTCGAGATTGGCGGGGACAAGCATGTTTTCGACGGTTTGTCCATTGCACAAAATGAGACGCTTTGTCAGACATACATGGGAAAATATCCCGTCCTCTTTTTGTCGCTCAAAGGTGTGGATGGTCTGACATTTGAGGATGCTTATGACCGTTTAAGATGTCTGATTCGTAATGAAGCGTTTCGTCTGGATTTTCTGCGGGAAAGCTCCGCAATTACCGCTGAAGAAAAGAACTCATATTTGAGGATTCTTTCGGAAACCGATCGCTTTTCAGACATCACGGAAAGTCTGAAAATGCTAAGCATCCTTCTGGAAAAGCATTATTGTCAAAAGGTTATTCTGCTCATTGACGAATACGACGTTCCGCTGGACAAAGCCTATCAGCACGGTTACTATGAGCGCATGATCGACTTGATCCGCGCTATGTTTGGAGCGGCACTGAAAACCAATGACAGCCTGTTTTTTGCTGTGCTGACTGGCTGCCTGCGTGTATCCAAGGAGAGCATCTTCACCGGCTTGAACAATATGACCGTACACTCCATTGCCGATGTGAATTTCGATGAATACTTTGGATTTACGGATCACGAAGTTCGAGAAATGCTGGAATACTACGGGCTTGAGAGCCATCTGAACGAAACCCGCGAATGGTATGACGGCTATCGCTTCGGCAATCAGGATGTTTACTGTCCGTGGGATGTTATCAATTACTGCTATGCGCTGCGCGCGTCGGAAAGTGCGCAGCCCAAAGCCTATTGGATCAACACCAGCGGTAACGACATGGTGCGAAAGCTGATCGGCAAAGCTGCAGACGGCACAACGCAGATGGAAATTGAGCGTCTGATTGCCGGAGAAACCATCGTAAAAACGCTCAATGAGAATCTGACACATAATGAAGTGGATGCCAACGTTGAAAACATCTGGAGTCTGCTCTATATGACCGGCTACCTGACAGGAACTTTCGATCCGAGCAGCAACCGATATAGGCTCAAGATTCCCAATCGTGAGATTCGTCAAATTTACACGCAGCAGGTGTTGGAATGGTTCAAAGAAAAAGCTGCTGCGGAAACAGAAAAACTTTCCGTTCTTTATACAGCTTTTGAATCCGGCGATACGGAAACGATTACGGATTATCTGAATGAACAGCTGCTGGATACAGTCAGTTTCTATGATGCACAGGAATCCTTCTATCATGGTTTTCTGCTTGCTCTGCTCAACACCTGCGCAAATTGGCGTGTTTCAAGCAACATGGAAACTGGAAAGGGACGCAGCGATATTCTTGTCGAGCGCAAGGATCGAAAAATCGGATTCGTCGTCGAGATCAAGGATATCAAAGATGAAAAGCGGTTGGATACCGCTTGTGCAACGGCACTCAAGCAGATTGAGGACAAGAATTATATCGCTGTTTTGAATCGTTATCGTGTCAAGGAAATCTGGATATACGGCATTGCGTTCTGCGATAAGGAGTGCCGAGTGGTTGCAAAGCGCATGGGTTAAATCAAAAACTGCCTAAAATACAGATTGACGATCATTCGGAGGTGGTCAATATGTGTGAAGCTATTCAAGGGCTGATTGATGATGGCGTTGTTAAAGGCATCCAGAGCGAAAAGCGCGAAACGGCACTGCGCCTGTCCAAGATGGGTCTTTCTGTTAAGCAGATTGCGCAGGCGACCGAGCTTTCCGAAGACGACGTGCTGAAACTCATTCAGAAATAATCCTTATCCACACACGGGCGGTCAGTTGAAGCTGGCCGCTTTTTTCATACCCATTAAACGAAAAAGGAGATTTTCATGCAGGAAGAAATTGAGCAGAAAAGCGCAGCTCGATAAGGTACAATAAATTGCGCAAAAAGAAAGAGACATAGTTTACAAACTCTGGTAGAATGAAAGTTGCTACACACCATTCAAAAAGGAGAGTAAACTATGTCCGAGAAGATTGTACAACTGAACGAGGAAGTAATCAAGGGGCAGCTGAAAGAACTTGTGCGGGGAAGCGTCGAAGAAACGCTAAATGGCCTGCTGGAGGCAGAAGCGGAGAAGCTGACACAAGCTGAACGTTATGAACGCAGCGAACAACGGCAAGGTTATCGGAGCGGTCACTACAATCGCAATCTCATGACAACCGCTGGAGAGGTTAAGCTCCATGTGCCGCGGCTCAAGGGAGTTAGCTTTGAAACAGCGATTATTGAGCGTTATCGTCGGCGGGAATCCAGCGTAGAAGAAGCACTCATGGAGATGTATCTGGCAGGTGTGTCGGTGCGCCGCGTAGAAGATATCACGGAAGCGCTATGGGGCTGCAAGGTTTCTTCCTCAACGATCAGCGAACTGAACAAGAAGGCATACGAACACATCGAACAGTGGAGAAACCGGCCACTTGAGGGCGGAAAGTATCCCTATGTGTATGTGGATGGCATTTATCTGAAACGGAACTGGGGCGGCGAATATGAGAATGTAGCCATTCTTGTGGCCATAGCAGTCAATGAAGACGGATACCGTGAGGTTCTGGGGGCAGCCGAAGGGATGAAGGAAGATAAGGAAAGCTGGAAGGAGTTTTTTCAATGGCTGCGCAACCGCGGATTGAAGGGTATCAAGCTCATTGTTGGCGACAAGTGCCTCGGCATGCTCGAAGCAGCTGGTGAAGTCTTCCCGGAATCCAGGTATCAGCGCTGTGTCGTTCACTTTTATCGCAATGTGTTTTCTATGGTACCGAAGACAAAGATCAAGCAGGTTGCGCTGATGCTCAAAGCAATTCATGCGCAGGAGAATAAAGGAGCTGCCCGGAAAAAGGCAGAAGCGGTTGCAGAAGAACTCCGAAACATGAAACTGAAGGAAGCTTCGAAAAAGATCTGCGACAGTATAGAAGAAACGCTGACATATATGGATTTTCCGCCCGAGCACTGGCAAAAAATCCGTACCAACAACGTCATTGAGCGTCTGAATCGCGAGATCCGGCGCAGGACACGCGTAGTAGGCACTTTTCCTGATGGCTATTCGGCTTTGATGCTGGTATGCGCGAGACTGCGTCATGTCGC
This sequence comes from uncultured Ruminococcus sp., assembly GCA_900553675.1. Lineage (GTDB taxonomy): Bacteria > Bacillota > Clostridia > Oscillospirales > Ruminococcaceae > Faeciplasma. The sequence continues at coordinate 4,487 of USEH01000020.1, forward strand.
CGGAACCCAATGGGGCGGAAAAAAGTACATGAGCATCAAGCACATAGAGATGCAGGAAGACGAAGCTGGTTGATAGCAGAAAACAGAGTTCACGTCAAGGGCTTCGCAAGCGGCTTCGCCGCCCTTGACGCGCTCTCTGTCCTCTGCTACTAGGTAATTAAGGGCAGGTTTCCCTGCCCTGTGCAGACTGAGTTCTGCCAGACTTGTAAATGAATTTGCGCATAATACTTGACGGTACCAAAATGAAAGCGAGTCTTCAAAGCTTCTTTCTTCTAGTGTATCCCTCTTAATTTTATAAAATTCAAAAATAGATGCTACTTTCGCGTTGCAGCATTCAAAGTCGCATCTGTTTTTTATTGAATATTATATACTTTTTTCAATCTCGATTATTCCCAAATTATCCGTTGTAAAAGCAGATTTTGTTTCATTAGCCTTTATCCACCTCTCTGACAAAATATCGAGAACTTGTTGTATCAGTTCTTTTTCAATTTCTTCTTGAGAGGTTCCATCTATTCTAAAATATTCCTCAAGCGTGATATTCGGCTCCTTTTCTTTCTATTTATCCAGTGTTTTCACATTCAAACGATTAAAACTATCTATATATTGTATAAAATTATAGAAATACAGCGTGTTTCTTTCCGTTTTTCAAACATTCAACTTTTTTCAAAAAAAGATGCAGCTATAGTACGCATCTATATCTGCACCTTTTTTCATTTATACTCACTTAACAATGGCTATAAGTCCAAATATCGTTATATAATTCACTTTCCAATTCTTCAATAAATCTTTTATATTTATCTATTGATGTATAGAACAAACATCCTTCTTTATATCCATAGTGTTCTCCGTTCGTAATTGTTCCAACATTAAGCCACAGTACAATTTCTAGTTCATCATCTTCACAAATCGGATTAACAATCATTTCAAAATATGCTTCAAGCGTACAAAAATCTATTTTCTTGTTTTTTGTTATACATAGTTCTTTACTATTTTTTATAAAGTTTTTTATTTCAAATAAAGTGAACGTTGAATCTTCATTTATATTTCGATTCAAAGTTGGTGTATTAAGATTAAATGAAAATGGAATCCAATTTTCATAGTCTGTTCTATTTTCTAATACATCATAATTTTGATTATGACATATTTCTATCGAAACTTTAATGTTTCTTTCTTGAGAATACAAAACTGCCATATCAAATCCTCCTTATCTCAAAATAGGTAGTGAAGAAAATCCGCCATTATTGTTCAACATTCGTACAACATCACTCCATGTCTTTAGCGATTTTGTATTTCCCCCAACCGTTGTGATAATTTTCCCTTCGTTGTTATAGATAACAACATCATAATATCCTCCCGTTTTTTTAGCATATACTGTTCTTCCACCAGGCTGATATACTTTCTGACTGTAGTTTTTTGTAATATCCTCTATTTTTTCTTTTGTAAATCCTCTTTCATTCTTTCTCTTTTCTCCGTGTTTTGTATCTTTTTTATCATCGTCATCTCTGTGATCATTAGGATTAGGCGCATTACTTCCTGCCACACTTGTCACATATGAAGATGGAACAGGAGTAGTTTTGGGTGTAGGTGCAGGCCCGCAAAGTGAATTCGAAGTAAGAATATGATCCCGTTCTTGTTTCCATTCAATTTCCCGTCGTTTCTTCTCTTCTTGCCTTCTTAATTTCGCAGTTGGCGAATTATATGCTTTATAAAAATTCTTTATTGTCCGTATTCCTGCACTTATACCTGAAATAATCAAACCAACACCTAGTAACGTATCCTTAATTACTTTAGGGCCTATCAATGCTCCAAGTATAGATTCTCCTGTCGGATCAATATAATTCACACCATTGTTTCGACAGTACAAATAACGATTAAGCAATATGGGATATCCTGCAGTACCTCTAACAATATCTTTTTGCTCAAATCTACCCAATGCAGGCTCATACTGTCTGGCTCTCAGGTTAATCATGCCCGTCGCCGCATCGTAGGCTTCGGCATTATAGGCAAAGCCGCTCACCTTCTGCGCACCCATCTGCTCTCCGAAAGCGGTATACGAGAAAGACTGCACCTTCACAGTAACATCCGGCAGGGCAGAGGATACCTTTTCACCCGCAACAGGCGCAGTCACCGCCTGCGCAACCGAACCGCGTCCATCATAGACATAGCTGGTCTTGCTGTCTGCCGTATACGCTGCGATGCGTTCCAAGCCGTAGGCATAAGCGGTTGTCGCCGTATGACCGTTCGTTTCCGTCCGGGTTTCGGAGATCACCTGATAGTATTCCTGCGTGATATCGTACAGATAATCCGTCGTCGCCCACGCCAGTTCTTCCGGCACGTCCGCCGCGTCGTCCTGCGCCTGCTGGACAACGATTTCCGGCAGTCCGGCAATATTCCCGCGAAGCAGTTCTTCAAGCGTGGAGCGGGATTCGTCGCCCGTTTCCTTTTTGCTCAGGCGCATACCGTTCGCATCGTAGGTAAACTGCTGCTGATACCCGTCATACCCGACGTAGGAGGTGAGCTGGTCGAGCGCATCATACGCATAGCGATCCGTCAGCTTGCCGTAGGTCTTGCTGGTCAGCGTCTTTTGAATCAGGCTGCCGTTCTTATCATAGCTGTACGCAATCTTGCTTTGACCGTTGGTCATGCCCGTGAGCTGATTGGCCGCATTATACGCCATTTTCAGTGTCACGTTCTGGCCGTCCGTCCCGGTAATCGCCTTTTCCAGCATGTTTCCGGCCTTATCATAGGCGTAGCTTTCGCCGTAGCCCGTGCTTTGCAGGAAGCTGGTCAGCTCTCCGAGCGCGTTATACGCATAGCTGTTTTCCGTCTCCGTTCCGTTTTCCGTGCGCTTTTCGCCCGTGATGTAGCCGTTCCTGTCATAGCTGTAACGGAACGCAATGTCGCTTGTGCCGCTGGTGGCCTGCTCCGTCAGGTTGCCCACGCTGTCATACGCATAGCGCGTGGTCATGTTCCCGGAAACCGTCTGGATTCTTCTGCCCACCGCGTCGTAGACGTAGCTCGTCGTTTCGCCATCCAGCCCCACAACGCCGGCCATTCGGTTCATCGCGTCATAGGTATAGCTGACCGTCCTGCCGTCAGGATAGGTCATGGACGTTTTGTTGCCGTATGCGTCGTAGGTATACGAAACCACGTCTCCATTGACATTCTCCACGGAGATCAGGAATCCCTGCTCATTGTACTGATAGCGAATCGTTCCAGCTTCGCTGGATACCTCTGTGAGCTTTCCGATTTCGTTGTAGCTGCTCGTGACGCTCTGCCCATCTCCGACGTTCTGACGGGTCAATGCGCCCGTTTTGTCGTATTCAAACGTCATCACCGCGCCGTCCGCCTTGGTGACGCTGCTCAGCCATCCCTCCGGCGTGTAGGCATACTGCACCCTGTTGCCCAGCGCGTCGGTTTCGCTCGTCAGGTTTCCGTCCTTGTCGTAGGTGTACTTCGTCGCATGGCGCAGCGCGTCCGTCACGGAGAGCAGATTGCCGTTTGCATCGTAGCTGTACGCCGTCGCCGCGCCCATCGGGTCGGTGATTGCGATGATTCTGCCCAGCAGGTCATATTCAACGGTCGTTTCGCCGCCAAGCTCGTTGACTTCGCGAATGACGTTTCCGCTTTCGTCATAATCCGTTCGGATGGTCGCGCCGTTGGGCAGCGTCCGCTCGATCATGTTGCCCATTACGTCGTAGCGATAGGTCTGCGTCGCGCCCGCCGCATCCGTCACGGAGATATGGAATAATAGATGAGATAATCACTCCATCTTCCGACAGAATCGGGCCGGATTGTCCTGCATATTCAAAATGCGGTGGATGCGTTTTCAGACATATAAGCTACGAAGCCGAGCTGAGAGCAAAGGAAGGCTTTGTCCGCGATTCGTTTATGCGGATAGGTAAGTTTAATATACTGCCTGAGCCCATACAAGGCTGTAAATCTTGTAACCATTACAGAAACAAATCACAGCTTCCTGTTGCATCTGACGGCGAAAGCGCCTACTTCGGATTCTTCTCTGCGCGTTCGCACAGGGTAATATGGCTTGAAGATTGTTTGATTCAGCCTGAAATATTCACTGAAATTTCAAAAGCCATCATGGAGTATGTCAACAGCAATTCAATATCTGCTTATGACGAAGCCGCGCAAAACGGTCTTTTAAGGCATATATATCTGCGAATGGGACATCATAGCTCTGAAATAATTCTTACACTCGTTGTAGCAAAACCGTCGCATGCGTTTGATGGGCTTATTTCGATTCTTACCGCGCGTTTTCCGCAGATTAAGTCGGTAGTTCTGAATATAAACCCTGATAAGACCAATGTAATTCTTGGACGTAAAGATATTTGCCTTTACGGAGACGGCTATATTATGGATGAGATGTGCGGCAAAAGCGTAGTTATTTCGCCCCATTCTTTTTATCAGGTGAACACTCCTGCTGCCGAGGATGTATACAAGACAGCTGCGGAATATGCTGATTTTTCCGGAAACGAAACCTTGCTTGACCTTTACTGCGGTATAGGCACCGTCGGGCTTTCTATGGCGGACAGGGTAAAGTCGCTTATAGGAGTGGAATCGGTTCCTCAGGCTATAGAGAACGCGAAGTCAAATGCCAAGCGAAATAATGTCAAAAACGCAGAGTTCATTTGCGGCGATGCAGGAAGGATTTCAGAAATGCTCGTTGACAGAGGAACCTCTCCTGATGTTATTATAGTAGATCCGCCAAGAAAGGGTTGCGATGGCAATACGCTTAACGCCATGCTTCGTATGTCGCCAAAGAAAATCGTGTATATATCCTGCAACCACGCAACAGCCGCACGGGATGCAAGGTATCTTTGCGATAACGGATATGAGTTGGTGAAGTATAAGCCCATGGATATGTTTCCGCGGACGGGACACGTTGAGACCGTATGCATTCTATCCAGACAATCATGAAATAAGTCGGCACTACAGGAGACAAACATAAATGAAATATTACAGAGTGCACACATCAGATATAGCTTATATGACACAGCAGCCCAGAGGGATATTTATAGCCATCTGTAAGCTGTCGGAAGCAAAGCTTCTGACTGATGAAGAGGAAGCTGAATTCCAAAGAAACCATAAGTATTTTGAAGAAGTCCTGCCTGTTGCGCCATATTATGATAACGGTAATCCCGATAAAGCAATAACGTGGTTCAAGGACACTGAGGAGGGAAACCGCATCTGGAACGAAATGGGCTTTTACCGCAGAATGGCGGCAAAATATGGGCTTAAGCTGTACATTTCCGCGACTGAGGATATCCCCGGAGAAATCATTTATGAGGATGATTTTCAGATAGCTGTTAAAAACCAATTTCAAAATATAAAAATTCATACGAAGGAAGTTTTGTGATCGTGTAGCTTGCTTATGGCAAAGAAAGGTGGAATAAGAATGGAAAAATGGATTGAGCTTGCAAATGATCTCTGCGTAATAATTTTTGATCTTTTGCTTTACACTCAGATGACGGTTCTGCGCGGCAGACAATCGCGCAGCCGCAAAATACTTTATGCCGGATGCGCCGTTATAGTCGCGTTCTATACCGTTGCCGTTTTCATTTTGAATTGGGCTGTGTCTGTTTCTGCGCTTGTGTGCATGACACTGCCAAGTCTGGTTCTTTTCTTTGCTCTGAGCAAGTATAGGGACGCCCGCTTTTTTCTTACCTTCTGCTTTGTGGACACGGTGTCGCTGATTGTGGGATATATAACCCGCTATGTCGGAATTGTTTTCGGTAAAGTTGGAGGAATTGCGGCAATAGTGCTGATGCTGATTGCGTTTGTATTCATATACAAAAAGGGAAAGCCCTATTTTGAAAGATACCGCGAGCTGCTGGAATATATAAACACCGGTTGGAAACGCCTAACTTTTTCTGCGGCATTTATATATATCGTGCTGATTTTTCTTGCCGCCTATCCCAGACCGTTGATTGAACGCCCCGAGTATTTCATTCCTTATCTGGTGATGTCCTTGATGGTTTTGTCGTTTTACACCGTGTTTATTACAAGCATCACCACAACCGAAAAGGTGTACAGACAAAGCCTTCAGCTGAAGGAGCAGCAGAAATGGTTTAAAATGGCTTATATCGACGCGTTAACTGAAATTCCGAACAGGATGGCGTATATGGAAAAGGTTCACGAGTTAGAGCGCGCAAACGACTGCAAAGAAAAGGTTGCCATTATTATGATGGATATGGATAACTTCAAGGCAATCAATGACACCTGCGGTCATGACGCTGGTGATGAAGCTTTAAGACGTGCTGCAAAATATCTGACGTCATGCTTTTCAGGTGATGAAAGTACTGTGTATCGCGTCGGAGGCGATGAATTTTCGGCAATAGTTATAGGTATTGGCAAGGATGAAATTATTGAAAAGCTCAAAGCTCTGGACGGTGTTCAGAACGGTGAGCCGCCGTTCAGCGTATCATACGGTTATTCGTTTGTTGACAGGTCGGAGGATAATGCAGTAAATCGTGCATTTACAAGAGCGGACGCTATGATGTATGAAAATAAAACCAAAAAGTCATTTTAAAGATAATATCCTGCAAAATTGATTGCATGAAAGGATGATTCAAGCTTGAATGAAGCCTTAAAACTGCATATCCCTGAATATAGCGAGCTTTGGTATCGCCAAAAAATTATGAATGACCCCGATACTATGAGCTATAACAAGGGCTATAATATTGATTTTGACGGTTACGACAAAGAAACAGGGTGTATAGCCTTTCCTGAACAGAAATGGGCGGATTGGTATGATTATTTCGTTGGTAATGAGCCTGAGCGATTTTATGCCTATGTCGTTCGGAAATCGGACGGTGAATTTATCGGCGAAGTCAACGTTCATAAAAGCAAAGATGACAACCGGTATGAGATGGGTATCGTTATTGAAGCTAAGTATCGCGGAAAGGGCTATTCCGGCGAAGCACTTTGGCTGCTTTTACAGCGCGCTTTTGAGGATATGAACGCTGAAGCTGTACATAATGACTTTGAAGAGGAGCGCACTGCGGCGGCAAAAACCCATCTTTCGGCTGGATTCACAGAATATCGCAAGGAAAACGGCATTATTGAACTGCTTATCACAAAAGAGCAGTACTTCCGACAGAAAGCTATACGCAGAATGACAGAGGCAATCAGCGGGGTACTTGCAGATAATCAGCCGTCGATTTATCTTTACGGTTCGTCGGTTCTGAACGATTTCAGACTTGGATGGAGCGATATTGACATTCTTGCGCTTACTAAAAAGCGCATTTCTTCAAGTCAGGCGGAAAAGCTTGTTACTCTGAGGCAAAAGCTTTTGAAAGCAGAGCCGGACAATCCCTATTACTGCTCGTTTGAGGGCGGAATGCTAACGCTTGCAGCATTTATCTCCAAAGAGCCGGATTGCGTGGTTTATTGGGGAACAAGCGGACAGAGGATAACGGACGCATATCTGTTTGACAGCTTTGGCTTGTCTGAGCTTAAGGAAAGCGGAAAGCTTCTTTACGGTGAGGATATCCGCTGTCACCTGAAAGCGCCGGAATATGCTGATTTTTATCGGGACATCAAAAAACACTATGAAGCTATCCGTAAGTACGCTCAGACGACTGATAGAAGTTTTTATTCCTTCGGCTGGCTTTTGGATATCGCGCGCGGTATTTATACTCTGCGATACAGAAAGGTAATAGCCAAAACTGCTGCCGGCAGGGGGGCGTTGGATAATAACCTGTGTCCGGTCAGAAGCGCTCTTGAAATCGCATTAAAGGTGCGCATGTCTCCGGTGGATTATCTTGAAAATCAGGAAATACTTGATTTTACTGCAGGACTCGGACCGGATATTCAAAGCTTTGCGGATGTACTTGAAAAAGAACTGCATCTGTAAAGTAATATATGTAGAATGTCACAAAAGGGAAGCGAAAAAATGGAATGGTTTAGAACCAAATATAATGAAATTTTTAGCAGACTGCGCTTGATTGTTGTAAATGAAATCACAATGAGGAACATGATGTTCCGCTGGCTTAACGGTCTTTTGGCGCTTGTTGCTTTATTTATGACTGTTATTAATATCTTCACGGCTGAATATGTGCTTATGACTGTAACCTTTGTTTTCAGCCTGGTGTGTGTTTTGAATATAATATTATGTCTGCGCACCGGCAGTATAAAAACTTGGCTGATGGTGCTGTTTGAGGTTGAAACTCTTGCTTTGATAGCATTCTTTTTCATTTCCGGAATCCCTAACGGCTTCAGCGCACAGTGGATATGTCTTATCCCTTCATTTGCTCTGCTCATATTCGGCACTAAAAAAGGCACTATTTTTTCCGCAACAGCATTTGCAATGGAGATATTCTTTTTCTGGACTCCGCTTGGAAGATCTGTCCTGATGTATGAATATACCAAAGAGTTTATGCTCAGATTTCCGTTTGTTTATGTTGCTTTTTATATAATCACGCTGTTCATTGAAACCAGTCGTTCGGAAATCCGCAAGCAGCTTGCAAGCCTTGAAAAGAAGTACGAATATCTTTACCGTCATGACGAGCTTACAGGAATACTGAACAGATACGGTTTTTATGAGGCTCTTAACGCCAGCTTTTAAATGTAAATCCGAATGATTCAGCTCTTATGATTATTGATATTGACAATTTCAAATCGGTAAACGATAAATACGGTCATGTTGTGGGCGACGCTGTTCTCAGCAAGGTGGCTTATGTACTAAGTTCATCGTCCGGTGCTGATTCGATAATCGCTCGGTGGGGCAGTGAGGAATTTATAGTATTTGTATGTAATGAAGCAGATTACTGCGAATATGCTGATGGCTTGCGAAGGGCAGTTGAAAACGCAGATATCCTGATAGATGGCAGAATGATAAGAGTAACAATCAGCATAGGCGTTTGCACCGTTGGCAAAAAAGTCAATCAGGATGAATTCAGCAGGATAATAAGCATAGCCGACAATAATCTTTATAAAGCAAAGAAGAACGGCAAGAACCGCATTGAGTCTACAGCGCAGGATGTGTTGGTTTGATTAATATTTCATTAATTTTTGATGTATGTAATTGACTGCGCAATTTTTTGACTGTATAATTAGAATAATTCAATCGGATATTTTCGGAAAGGAGCGTTCTATATTTTTGTAGGACGAAAGTAATAATATTATGAAGTCAAGCGGTGGAAGAAAAAGAAAAAACAATAATTTGAAGGCGCTTATAGCAATACTGCTTTTGGCTGTCATCATAATTCTGGCGGTATACCTTGTCACAAAGGGGGATAAGGGCGGCAAAACCAACGGCGACAACCCCGGCGGAAATAATCCCGTTGCGAATCTTGACGAGCTTACACCTGCCGACAGTTCGACCTATAAGATTCTTTTAGATGAAAGTGCCATGCCTGACGCGACGTCTCCCGTGCAGGAGGTCAACGAAACCGGTACTACCAAAATTACCTTCAACGGTGCTGAGGCTTCTGTTGAAGGCGCGGGCGCACAGGCGGACGGCGGATATGTGCTCATCAACCGCAGCGGCGTGTACGAGCTTTCGGGAACCCTTACAAACGGCAGAGTGGTTGTAAACGCCAAGGGCGAGGATGTTGTGCTTATCCTGAACGGCGTTAACATCACCTGCGCGAACAGCTCGCCGCTTTATGTTTATAAGGCTTCAAGCGTCACACTTATCGCAAATGGCAAGACCGAAAATGTGTTTACAGACGGAACCGATTATGATTTCAGCCTTGACTTCTGCGATTCAGTAGAAAGCGAGCCTAATGCAGCAATCTTCAGCAAGGCAGACCTTATTATCCGCGGAACCGGAACAATAACCGCAAAGGGTAATTATGCATCCGGAATCATCGGAAAGGACACCCTTAAAATTATCAACACCACAGTAAATGTCGATGCCAAGAATAACGGCATAAACGGTAAGGACAGCCTGACAATTCAAAATTCAACAGTAAACGTCACTGCCGGCAACGACGGTCTTCGTTCAACTCAGGATAAGGATCCTGCGCTGGGTTACGCGATGTTTACGGATTCCAATATAAATGTAACTGCCGGCGGGGACGGTATACAGGTAGAAACCGGACTTACAGTAGACAATTGCTCCATGGTTGTGAAAACCGGCGGAGGTGCATTTGCCGAGGCAAACGGAAGCCAGAAGGGCGTAAAGTGCAATCAGGGCTATGCCGACTTTAAGGGCGGGGCAGCGTATTTCGACTGCGCAGATGATGCCTTTAATGTCGCAGGAAACCTCTCTGTAAGTGGGGGAGTTATAAATATTCTTACCGGAGACGACGCGCTTCACTCCGACAGCGCAATCAATGTTTCCGGCGGAACGGTAGTTGTAACCATGTGCCGCGAAGGTCTTGAGGGTATGTCGGTAGACATCTCAGGAGGAATAGTGTATGTAAACTCAAAATCCGATGGTATAAACGCCGCTGGCGGCTCAGACCAGCAGGGCTTTGACGGTGCGGGCGCTGGATTTGCCGCAAACGGCAATAACTCCATAAATATCTCTGGTGGATATGTTTATGTCAACGCCGATGGCGACGGTATGGACTCAAACGGAAACATCTATCTTTCCGGCGGCACGTTGATTATTGCAGGACCGTCGTCCGGTGCTGACGGAGCTATTGATTATAATGGAGACTTCTACCTTACAGGTGGAACGCTGTTGGCATACGGTGCTAAAAATATGGCTCAGGCGCCGGATAATCTCACTCAGAACTGCATTTCCGTAACGTTTGACAAAACTGTGGAATCGGATAAGTATATCAATATCTCCGGCAACGGCGAAAGCTTTACATTCATTACCGAGAATATAGCCGAGAATGTTATCTTCTCGTCACCGATGTTGGTTACCGGAAAGGAATACACCGTCTCATATGGTGGAAAGTATTCCGGCGGAGAGAACCTTGACTGCGTATATACCGGCGGCAAATACTCCGGCGGGGACAGCATAATGCTCACCGTAGACGATTATCTGAGCGCATACGGTCAGGTGGGCATGGGCGGCTCGATGGGCGGTCAGCAGTTCGGACAGCCTGGCATGAACGGCGGATTCCACGGAGAAGGAAAGCCTATGGGCGGATTCCCCGGAGGCGCGCAAGATGACAATAATCGTCCTCCGGAGCCTCCGCAGAACTGATACGAGAAAATATTTCAAAAAAATTTGTTAAAAACTATTGCAATTTCTAAAGTATAGTGCTATAATATTACCGCAATTCGCACGCGCATGGTTTTGCCGTGGTTCCCGAAATTCTTTGGGTGAAAGCAAGCTAACCGGCGCGGAGGATTAAAATATTAAAAACCATAGGAGGTTACTACAATGGCAGTAGTATCAATGAAACAGCTTCTTGAAGCCGGTGTGCATTTCGGTCACCAGACAAGAAGATGGAACCCGAAGATGGCTCCGTACATCTTCACAGAAAGAAACGGGATTTACATTATCGACCTTCAGAAGACCGTTAAGAAGCTCGACGAAGCATACGCTTTCATCAAGCAGGTTTCCGAAGAGGGCGGCGAGGTACTTTTCGTAGGTACCAAAAAGCAGGCAGGCGACAGCATCAAGGAAGAGGCTCTGCGCGCTAACGCTCATTATGTAAACGCAAGATGGCTCGGCGGTATGATGACCAATTTCAAGACCATTCAGACCAGAGTTTCCCGTCTTGAACAGCTCCACAAGATGGCTGAGGATGGCACCTTTGACCTTCTTCCCAAGAAGGAAGTTGCTCAGCTCACCCTCGAAATTGAAAAGCTTGAAAAGTATCTCGGCGGTATCAAGAATATGCAGAAGCTCCCCGCAGCTTTGTTTATCGTAGACCCCAAGAGAGAAAAGATTGCAGTTTCCGAAGCTAAGAAGCTTGGTATTCCGATAGTTGCTATCGTAGATACCAACTGCGACCCCGACGAGGTTGACTATGTTATCCCCGGCAACGACGACGCTATAAGAGCAGTTAAGCTCATCTCCGGCGCCATGGCTGACGCTATTATCGAGGGCAGACAGGGCGAAACCGCCGCTGAAGAGGCTCCCGCTGAAGCAGCAGAGGAAGCTCCTGCTGAGGAGTAATTTATACTTATTTCTCGCTAAAAAGTGTCTATAAAATCGCTGCAAAATCCATCGTACAGCGGTTTTGTGGCGATTTTATAGCAACACTTTTGCGAGAAATTAGTATTAAACATAACAGGGCAGGGCAAAACCTGCCCTTGGTTCAATAAATAATGTTTTTGAAAGGAATGTAATAATATGGCTAATATTACCGCTAAGGACGTTGCTTCCCTCCGCGAAAGAACAGGCGTTGGAATGATGGACTGCAAAAAGGCTCTGGTAGAGGCTGAGGGCGACGTTGAAAAGGCTATAGTTATTTTAAGAGAAAAGGGTCTTGCAACCCAGGCTAAGAAGGCAGGAAGAGTTGCCGCAGAAGGCATAGTTGCTTCTGTAGTTGAAGGAAACGTCGGCGTAGTTGTAGAGGTTAACTCCGAGACCGACTTCGTTGCTAATACCGCCCAGTTCAAGAGCTTTGTAGATCTCGTTGCAAAGACTATAATCGAGGCTAACCCCGCTGATGTTGACGCTCTTAAGGCGTGCAAGGCAAGCGGTTCCGACAAGACCGTTGAGGAAGAGCTGCAGGAAGTATTCCTCCAGATCAGAGAGAATATCCAGATCCGCAGATTCGTAAGAATGGAAGGAACTCTGGTTTCCTATGTACACGGTGAAGGCAGAATCGGCGTTATGGTTATGCTCGACACCGACCTCGGCGACAAGGCTTACGACTGCGGAAAGGACTGCGCATTGCAGATCGCCGCTATGAACCCTGCTTACCTCGACAGAACCAAGGTTCCCGCTGAAGTTCTGGCTAAGGAAAAGGAAATCATGCTTTCTCAGATGGCTGAGGATCCCAAGATGAAGGGCAAGCCCGAAGCAGTTCTTCACAAGATCGTTGAAGGCAAGGTTGGAAAGTACTATTCCGAAAACTGCCTTGTTGATCAGGAATTCGTCAAGGATGGCGACTTTACTGTCGGCAAGTATGTTGAAAAGTGCGCTAAGGATCTCGGCGGCTCAATCAAGGTTGTTGATTACGTTCGCTTTGAGAGAGGCGAAGGTATCACCAAGAAGGCTGACAACTTCGCTGATGAAGTTGCTTCCATGATCAAGTAATTCTGAACATTATAAAGTCCCTGAAACGAACAATTTCAGGGACTTTTTGTTATCTAACCTTTATGTCGGCTTTTTGAGTGTCCTTCTGCTTTCCGATGGAGTGACGCTGCTTTAATACTTCGTGCATCTCCTTTGGCGAAAGCTCCTTTGCAAAGTCTGACGATTTAAGATTCTGGGAGATAATGATGTCGGTGAGTGTTGACATTGCGACGCACCTTCTTTTTTTATTATATTTTTGACTGCACCGTCGAAAATATACGTATTGACTTGAATAATAAAACAGGCTATAATACAATAAAAACTTTACGGAGATATATAAGCATGGATAATCTGTCTAACATCGGGGTTATAAAAGAGATACTCTCAAGGCACGGCTTCACCTTTTCTAAAAAGCTTGGTCAGAATTTTCTGATAAATCCAACAGTCTGCCCCAAAATCGCTGAGATGGGCAACGCTGCGCCGGGCTTCGGCATACTTGAAATCGGACCTGGAATCGGAGTTTTGACAAACGAGCTTGCCAAACGCGCGGACAAGGTGGTCACAGTGGAAATCGACGACCGCCTGATACCTGTTCTTGGCGAGACGCTTTCGGAGCATAAAAATGTAAAGATAATTTACGGCGATATCCTTAAGCTTGACATAAAAAAGCTGATTGCAGAGGAATTTTCCGGACTTGATGTCGCGGTATGCGCAAATCTGCCGTATTACATAACCTCGCCAATAATTATGTCCCTTTTGCAGTCACGGTTGCCGATAAAATCCATAAACATCAATATATCCGTAGTTTAAAACCATTGA
>USEH01000021.1 GCA_900553675.1 uncultured Ruminococcus sp.
AATGTCAAAGACGAGCCATTGAAGATCAGACGCAGGGGAGAGGACGGCTACAGGCTTATAAGCGTCCGCCTGAAGGAAAGCGTGCTTGAAAAAATAGACGATATCGCTTCTCAGACAAACCGTTCGCGCAACGAGCTTATCAATCTGATTCTGGAGTACGGTGCAGACAACATTATAATCGAATAGGCATTGTGGAAAGAATCAAACTCTCTTTTTAATTGAAGCAGCGCCGGTCGGAAGCGATATAAAACTCCGGTCGGCGCGGTTTATGCCATACGCTTTTGGCAGGCGATATAAACGTCCATACTGTCGCCGTCTGTCTCAAAGCAGGGGATAACGTCTTTCCACTTCTGCTCAAGACCGTTTAATCTCATAAATTCCCCCAGCGTTTTGTAGGCGTTAGGAATCACAACAAAGGGGCTGTCAAACGGTCGCTCGATGTGTATTGCGGCGTACTTCTGGTCTTTTTGCTCGAACACTTCCAGATCGGGCGGAGTGAAGCCATTTGGAAGCACCCATGCCGCCGCGTAGCCGTGCATGTTGTACACGTTTATCTGCTCCTGAGACAGGAAGGGAAAATCCCAGCCGATAACGCGGGGATTATCCACGCCGCAGTCGCGGGCTATACTGAATATCCTGTTGATAGCGTCGGTCTCTGGGTCGGTGCTTATAACGGCATATTTTACATACCGAAAAGCCGGAACGATTTCCACGCGAAGGTTGGAATAGGCTTCGTCGCAGGCGCCTAACTCCTCGCGGAAGAGATTGTCAAGAGAGCAGCTGAACAGCTGGCACAGCTCTATTGCCTTGTCGATGTCCGGCTGAGCGGAATCAAGCTCCCACTTTGAAACCGTCTGGCGGCTGACATTAAGCTTTTCCGCCAAAGCCTCTTGTGTCATGTTGCCGCTTAGGCGGCGCAAATATTGCAGATTCTTGCCAAAACTCATATTAATACTTCCTTTCAGATAGATTATAGCATAAATATATCATACCGTAAATGTGGCTTCAACCAATCTGCAAGGGCACTTTTTCTTTCAAGCGCAACCCTAAGTTGCAAGCAAAGCCGGAGTCGTTTTATCGGACTCCGGCTTTGCTGTTGTAGACAATCATTCCCCGCTCTTTTTGTAATACTTAAGCTTGCGATTCATTTTATCCGCGGTTTTTATGTCCCTCAAGTAGTTGAAATAGAAGGTGAAAGCGTATATTATGGCTGATGTAAGCAACATCAAAAAGACACCACTGACCGAAAGACCGTACCATCCGAAAAAGTACCCGCATACCAGCACGACCGTATTTATATAGATATAATGCAGGGCAATTCTTATTCTTGCCTGCCTGTTTGTAGGCTCGCTGCGGCTGCTCATGGCGATTTCTGTTCCCAAGGCGCATAAAAATCCCAGAAGAGGTATCTGCCAAAGGGTGATATAGGGTATTTCCGCCGAAGCTATCGGCTCTCCCTCGGACAAAAACGTTGCAAAACACCACACCGCGCAGGCTAAAAGCGTGCCGAAGCTGATAAATGTTGTAAGCTCGACTATTCTTATAATGTGTTTTTTCATACAGCTACCCCCTAAATTCCCAGATGCTTTTTGAGATTCTGCACGTATTGCCGCGATATTACCGCCTTTTCGCCGTTTAAAAGGATTGCTTCAAACCGCCCGCCGATTGTCGGCATGAATCGCTCCACCTTGGAAATGTTGAGTATCATGGATTTGGATATCCTTATAAAATCCGTCCCCGCAAAACGTTCCTCAAGTTCGTAAAGCTTGTATTTCAGCTCGGAGACCTCGTGCTCACAGTAGGCAAACACCTTGTTGTCCACCGACTCAAAGTAGTATATGTCGTTAGGACTCAGCATACGTATCTGTCCTTGGGGACTGTACCCCGCCAGCTTTGAGCCGTCCGATTTCAGTGCCTGAATCAGTGACATAATCCGGTCGTCGATTCGGTCGGAACGGATGATTATTTCCTCCTCGCCGCCGGGTGGAGGGCTTTCTATTGTGATTTTCATGCCTTATACGCTCTTTCTTGATTTAATGATGTTGATAAGTACATATACCCCGATGAGAACGGCGACTGCCGCCGCAAGCCAGATATACTTTGCGCCCTGAGTGACCTCTGTCCCGAAGAAATAAAGCTTGCAGTCCATGGCCTCCATTATGCCGCCGATAACCTCGTCGGGAACGACAAGCGCGCTCATTTCGTTAAGCACACCGCGCATGGCGTGGTTTCTTACAAGCGATGTTCCGTAGGTTCCGGGAAGAAAGCTTAAGACCTTTCTAAGCCCCTCGCCGAAGCTTGATATGGGCATATATGCCCCGCAGATAAAGCCGTAGCCCGCGCATACTATGGTGCTGACCGCGCTCATCTGTCCCTCGGTTTTAATAAAGATGTTTATTATCGAGGACAAAGCGGTTCCGAAAAGCACTAAAAGCAGAATGTCTGCCAGCAAAAGCAGAATGTCCGCCGCCGACATATACCATCCCACCGACTTAACATACACAAGGCAGGCGGCAAGAGCTATAAGCAGCACCATAACGGTCGAAATCGCCGTTGCGGTGTAGTAGCTGATGGAAAGGGTGGAGCTTTTAACCGGTGCACACCCGAAATCGCTGCGCGCACCTGTTACCTTGTCCTGAACGCATAGCATATTCGAGCAGAAGGCAACGGTAATGCAGGAAACCGCAATAAGCGATGACAAAAGCTGCCCCGCAACAGTCGCGTCGATTACGTTTTCCGGCAGCGAAAAGCCCTGCGGCATTGCCTCTGTAAAGCTGTCCCTGAACACTCCGCCAAGGAAGGTTGCATATAAAACAAGCAGTATGAGCGGGCTTATCATCGAGGAAAAAACCATGCCCTTATCCGAAAAGTACATCTTTATGTTTCTTATTATAAGCGATTTTGTTTTCATAATCAAGCCGTCCTTTCAAATTTATTGCTGAGCCTTGTGACCGGTGACAGCCAAAAATACGTCGTCCATCCTGCCTTTGACAATTTCGTAATCGCAAAAGACCTCGGGATGGGAGACTATAAGCTGTGTGGCAGCGGAGGTGTTGTTTACCGCTATTCTGACATTTTCGCCGTCCCGCTCGTAGGGAACTTCAAGCACGCCTGCCGCCTCGTCGGTGCAGCCGTAAAGGGTGATAAAGTCGCCGGTGTAGCTGTTTTTTAGCTGGATGGGAGTGCCCTCGGCGGCAATTTTGCCGCTTTCTAAAATCACAACGTAGTCGGCGGCAGCGGCTTCCTCCATGTAGTGGGTGGTAAGGAAAACAGTCATGCCCTCGTTTTTTCTGAGACTTTCAATCGCCGCCCATACCGCCTTTCTGGTTTGTGGGTCAAGACCGGTGGTGGGTTCGTCTAAAATCAGGATTTTTGGCTTGTGCAGAATCGCGCGTGCGATATCTATTCTGCGGCGCTGTCCACCCGAAAGCTTGCCTAACGGACGTTTAACAAGCTCTTTAAGCTCTAAAAGCGAATCAAGCTCGGAAATTCGCCGCTCAAACGCTTTTCCGCCGATTCCGTAAAGCGCGGCTCGGCATTTAAGATTGTCGATAACCGAAAGCTGCTTATCCAAAGCCGAGCCTTGAAATACTATTCCCAGCTCGCTTTTTATCTTGTTGAGGCTGTTGCTAAGGTTTTTGCCGTCCACGGTTATCTCACCGGAGTCGCGCTTAAGCTGCCCGCAGAGCATTGCTATTGTCGTGGATTTTCCCGCGCCGTTCACTCCCAAAAACGCAAACAGCTCGCCGCGCTTAACCTTAAAGCTAAGGTTGTTGACCGCCTTAACGCTTCCGAAGCTTTTGTACAGATGATTTATTTCGATGATGTTTTCCATCACACCCGCCCCTTTCGTTTTATTGAGTAAAGTATACAGCCGCAGAGAAAGCCAAGTCAATCGAAAAACGGTAAGACGGCTGTTTCAGGTGGTAAGATGAAAAGATTGGGGCGTGAGCCGCAGACCGCTATTTGTTCTTGCATTTTTACTGAGATTGTGTTATAATATCAATAGTAAAGTGCCAATAGTGTTTCCAAACAGCAGAAAGGGTGTTATTTATGAAACTTATTATAGCGATTATTAATGACGACGATTTCAGAGGCGTTTCCGAGGCTCTTATCAAGGCGGAATTTCAGTCAACAAGGCTGTCATCAACCGGAAGCTTTTTGAAAGCCGGAAATTCCACCCTTCTTATCTGCGTTGAGGATGAGCGGCTGAACGAATGTATCGATATCATCCGCGGACACTGCAAAAAGCGCAGACAGATGGTGGCTTCTCCTTCGCTCCACGGCTCGTTTGCCGCATATCCGGTTGAAATAACCATAGGCGGTGCGACTGTATTCGTCACCGACGTTGAACGGTTTGAAAAGTTCTGATAATATGAAGCTTTATTCCAAGGACAGCGCCGCCTCCTTAGTGGCTTCGATGGTGAAGCGGGATAAAATCTGCCGCTCGCTTATCTTAGTCGGCGACAGGGGAGTGGGAAAGCGCACGCTTGCCCAATATATCGCAATGCAGCTTTTATGCGACAGGCAGGACGGCGTTCCCTGCGGCGAGTGCAAAAGCTGCCGAATGGCGCAAAAGAACGCGCACCCCGATATAATCTGGGTGTCTCCTAGCGGAAAATCCGAAAATTTCAAGGTAGACGATCTGCGCCCGATAGTATCCGATGTCAGCGTTGCTCCTAATGAGGGGCGGCTGAAAATTTATATTATCCCGGGGATAGATAAAGCCCTTGCAGCTGCGCAGAATATTCTTTTAAAGGTCTTTGAAGAGCCGCCCGCACACGTTGCCTTTATCATGACCGCCGAGGAAAAGGATAAGGTGCTTGAAACCATCCGCTCCCGCGCGATAGCGATAAACGTGCCGTTGGCATCGGAAAATGACTGCATAAAAGCTCTTGGAGATGTGGGAATATCTCAGGAAAAGGCTGAGCTTGCCTATGCCGTCTGCGGCGGGAATATAGGCAGGTGCATAGAATACGCCTCGTCCGAAGGCGACGAAGCCATAGCGCGGGTGAAGTCTGCGGCTCAGGCTCTTGCCAAAGCCGACGAATACGCCCTCGGCATAAGCCTTTACGATCAGGACAGAGAATCGGCACAAAAGCTGATAAGACAGGTATCCGCCCTTATCCGCGACGCCTGCCTGATAAAGCAGGGAGTTAAGCCGGAATCCTGCTTTGCAAAAGAAGCGGAGACTGTTGCGGGGCAGGTGCGCCTTAGCGGGCTTGTCGCCATGTACGACTGTGCAAGGGAAGCTTTGGCAAAGCTTTCGGGCAACTGCTCGGTGCCGCTGACCTGTCAGGATTTTGCCGCAAGGCTGGCGGGGCTGAGCGTATAATCACCTCCATGGTGGCTGTCAATATTAGAGGAGGAAAATGAAAATATGGATTTACCAGAGCTTAAGCTTCCGGAAAGTAATCTATCCCGTAACTTTTTAGACGCATCAAAGGCAACGCTTGCAAACAAGGTAGACGAATATATCAAGACAAATGTAGATAATAGTAATATCAATTATAGTACTTGTTTCAGCGATTCTGAAAAAGTAAAAAAAGATACAATGTGCCAAGAGATAAATAAGGTCTACAGCGATCACCGCAGAAACATTGCCGAGCTGATGCATCAGCATATAATAAGCAGCGGAGGGGTGGCAGACTCCTACCCGACCCCATATAGTATGCAGATATATAGTTTTAGCGGATATGAGGACTTTGACACGAAACACAGCTTCAGCTATTTCACGGACGACTACATTGTCGGAGAAAAAGGACTCAAGCACAAAACGGATGGTTTGGTGTACAGAAACGGCTATGAGTTTCCCGGCACCAAGGAATATAACGAGCTTATGGAAAAGGAAAAGGCGCTCGACAAAGTGATAGATAGAAGCAGAAAGGGCGGCAGCAAGCCTCTTGAAATACTTGCCGTTCTGGGATTTATATATCTGTTATATGGTCTTTTGGCTATTATTTTGGATGTATCATTCGGAATAGGCGAGGAGCAGATTTACAGCTTCGGGCATCGCGCTGAAGGCAGCGCATGGTTTATTTTGTACTTTATTTTGGAGATACCCTATTCTATCGCCGGATTGCTTCTCAGCCTTCCAAAGATAATCAGGGTAATATCAACCATATTTGTCTGCGGAGTAATTCTTTTCGGAATGGCATATTGCGCTATCGGCTATAAAATCGAAAGCAGCTTTAATAAGGGATACAAGAGCGCTAAGAAGACAAAAAAGAAGCTTTTACAGTCCTCTGAATATGCAAGAATAGTCAAAGAAAACAACGAGCAAAAGCAGGCAAACGAACAGCTTGCTGAGCAGTGGCACCAAGCGTGGTTCAGGTGGTACAAGGAATGCGTATGAGCGCGGGGAACAGGCTTCTGAAACAATATAGATGATATAAAAGTCGGAAAGCATTTGCATGGCAGGTGCGTTTTGCAGGCGTCTCACATAAAAAGAAAGGAAAAATCAAGGAAAATGATAGAAATAATCGGAGTAAGATTTAAAAGCGTCGGAAAGGTTTACTATTTCTCTCCGGGCGAATATAAGCTTGCCGCCGGCGACAAGGTAATCGTCGAGACTGCAAGAGGCGTTGAGTGCGGCGAGGTAGTTCTGGCAAACAAGATGGTGCCTGAGGAGGAAGTTGTAAGTCCCCTAAAGCCTGTAATAAGGGTTGCCACCGAGGACGACTTTAAGCAGATAGAGAAAAACGTCGTTAAGGAAAAGGAAGCATTTGAAATCTGCGAGCGCAAAATTGCGCAGTACAAGCTGAACATGAACCTTGTGGAGGTTGAATGCACCTTCGACAATTCCAAGCTTTTATTTTACTTCACATCTGACAACAGAGTTGACTTCCGCGAGCTTGTAAAGGATCTTGCATCCGTCTTCCACACAAGGATAGAGCTGCGGCAGATAGGCGTTAGGGACGAGGCTAAAATGCTCGGCGGCTTGGGCGTGTGCGGCAGGGAATTCTGCTGTTCAAGCTTTTTGGGAGAGTTCCAGCCGGTGTCCATCAAGATGGCTAAGGAGCAGAGCCTATCTTTAAACCCCACCAAGATATCCGGCACCTGCGGCAGGCTTATGTGCTGCTTAAAATACGAGCAGGACGGCTATGAGTATCTTCTGTCGATAACCCCCAAGGTCGGCGCGTTGGTCGAGACACCCTCAGGCAAGGGTACCGTTACCGATGCTAACCTTATATCCGGCAAGCTCCACGTAAGACTCGCCGGAACCGACGGCGATGCTGTGTTCGACAGGGAGCAGGTAAAGCTTATCAAGGATTCGGTTATCAGGCTGAACCGCGACGAGATAAGTGCGCTGAAAGAGCTGGAGAAGAACTGATGTGCGGTTATGCCGCGCACAGATAAGAGATAAGAGAGAAAAGAGAAGAGTTGAGGTATCGCCTTACGGCGATGAATCTAAAAGCGGCGGAGCCGCTCTTAAGATCCGTCGGCATAAGCCGACACCGACACTTTTCTCTCTTCTCTTTTATCTTTTATCTGCGCGCGTAAGCGCAGCCCATGATACTAATTTGCAATCTTTCTGCGCGCATCTGTAACTGCTTTGTCATTAATTGTAATCATTCTGTTCTTGAATTTCCGAATATTCATGGTAAAATGTAATTGTAAGATAAATAAAGCGAACAAAAATTAAAACGTGAGGTGATCGGAATGAATGCAAATACATTAAGAATCCTTTCGGCGGTAGTTGCCGGAATATTGATAGTCGCTGTTATGGCGGCGTGCGGAGCCGTTGAAAAGCCCGATTCGCTCGTTCCGAGCGAAGGCGGCGGATCTCAGCCGGTTGGCGACACGCTCCCCGAAACAACACCTTCAGAAACGGAGCCGACACTTCCCCCGACCACCACATCGCCGGAAGACCTTACTCAATCGGAGACTACAACATCTCCGACCGAAGTGACAGTTCCCGAAACCACCCCCGCGCAGACCTCGGATGTAACAACCTCGGAACCCGCTGTTGCGGCAGAGCCGGAGGAAGCAGGAGTCAATCGCGAAAAAATCGTTGAGATAGCAACGGCTCAGCTCGGCGTTCCATTTAAGCAGGGCGGTCAGAGCCCTGAGGACGGCTTTGATTCAACCGGCTTTACATACTACTGCGTGAACGAGGCGGGAACTGAGTTCCCAAGGAGACTTTCCGACCAGCTTGAAAGCGGTGAGCAGATACCATATTCCGAGCTTAAATCGGGAGATATAGTCTACTTCTCAGCCGAAGAGGGCGGAGATGCAAGCTTTTGCGGAGTGTATGTGGGCGGAGGTCTGATAATATACTCCCCCGTGCCTGACGATTTTGTTAAAACCGCAAACATCACAACCAACTACTGGACTACCCACTTTGTAACGGGACTGCGCGTTAAGTGATATCTTTCATAACGATAATCACGACCGCAGATAAAGCGGGTGCCGTCAAATAAATTTTGTCTTTTCATATTTTTTCCTCCATTTATATTACAGACAAAGGCAGATAAGGGCTTCTCATATCGGGAAGCCCTTTTGCTTTTTGTGTGAAAAATAATTCTTGACAACCCGCTGTTGGTGTGCTATAATTTTATCCATAAAACAGGGGAGCTTGTATTACAGGCTGAGAGGAAGCGGATTGACGCTTCGACCCATAACCTGATTCGGATAATGCCGACGTAGGGCGGGCTGCTGGTTTTTCAGCAGGCGACTAAAATCGAGATTTAAAGCTCCGGATCGGTGCGCGTCTACACACAAAAATCGCGCAGAATCGGAGCTTTTTTATTTGCGAAACCGGGTGAGTTTTAAATCTATTATATTGGAGACGAAAAAACTATGCAAAATTCATCAAAGCAGCGCAACACAACGCTTATGCTTACCGAAAGCGCGGTAATGATTGCGCTGGCATTCATTCTCAGCTTTCTAAAGGTTGTCGATATGCCTTACGGCGGAGCGGTTACGGCATTTTCTATGCTTCCGATAATCATAATCGCTTTCCGCTATGGAACCGGCTGGGGTCTTGCCTCTGGATTTGCGTTCAGCCTTTTGCAGATGCTTATGGGACTTTCAAGCCTTTCCTATGCCACAAGCGCCGTGGCGGCTGTCGCAATTATATTGCTTGACTACATTGTGGCGTTTACGGTTTTAGGTCTGGGCGGAGTTTTCCGCACGGCTGTAAAGGATCAGGGCAACGCGATGGCTTTGGGCGCGCTTCTGACCTGCGTTCTGAGATACATCTGCCACGTTATTAGCGGCTGCACCGTTTGGGCGGGTGTTTCGATTCCGCCCTCCGACGGTCTTTTGTACTCGCTTGGCTACAACGCAACCTATATGATTCCCGAAACTCTGATAACCATTATGGGAGCCTACTATGTCGGAAGCCTGTTTACGGTTACCGAGTCTAAAATCGTCCGCAGACCCGCATCGGGTGCTAGGAATGTATACGGCATTGTTGCCGCTCTGCCGGTTGTTTTAGCGGTTGTTGTGTCTGCAGCGTTTATCTTTGGTATGATGCAGAACCCCGACGATGGCTCGTTTGATATCACAGCCGTCTCAGGCTACGGCATTAACGATTGGATGCCTGTTATCATCAGCATGATTCTGGGCGTGCTTATTTCGTTTGCTGTCGCCGCATACGGCAAGGTTAAAAAGAGCGAGAAGTAATATCTCTACCGAAAAAAATACGGGATTTCCCTGCGGAGCTTTGTTTTCTTGGCTTCGCGGGGATTTTTCATCCCGAATCATCATGAAATGGGTATTGACGTATCCGAAAATTCGGTGTATCATAGAAAAGCTTTACAAAAAACGAAAGGCTGTTATATATGTTCACGATTGCTCTGTCAAACGTCATACTCACCCTGTTTTACGCCATTCCCGGCTTTGCGCTTTGCAAGTCGAAAAAGGCGACCGCCAAACACCTGCCCACACTTTCGGCGGTGCTGGTTTACATCTGCTCGCCCTGCATGATAATAAGCGCGTTTCTGGGGCTTGATTACCGCCCCGAGGACTTTAAGCGGATGGGGATTTTCTTTGTGATCACCCTTGTGCTGCAGTCGGCGTTTATGCTGATTCTGCGGCTGATTTTTGCAAAGAGCTTTTCGGACAGCAAGTATCGTATGCTAACCATCGGCTCGGTTATGGGAAACGTCGGCTTTTTCGGACTGCCGATAATCCGTGCAATGCTCCCCGAAAGTCCCGAGGCTGCCTGCTACTCCGCTGTTTACGTCCTTTCGATGAATATGCTGGTGTTCACGGCGGGAGTTTTCTGCCTTACGGGGGACAAGAAGTTTATGTCGGTAAAGAACGCTTTCATCAACCCAAGCTCGCTTGCGGCGGTGGTTGCAATCCCGCTTTACATATCGGGCACGGGGAGGTTTTTATGCGAATCGGGGCTTGAAATAGCGGTGAACGCCGTTGACCTCGTCGGAAAAATGACAACTCCATTATGCATGATAATTTTGGGAATACGTCTTGCCGAAGTGGACTTTAAGTCGCTGTTCATGCGACCGTTTGTATATCTCACCTGCGCCTGCAAGCTGCTTGTATATCCTCTTTTCTGCTACGGCGCGGTGTATTTTCTGCCGCTTGACGCGGCTTTCAAAGCGAGCGTGCTTATTCTATCCTCGGTGCCGTGTGCGTCCATTATCCTCAATCTTGCCGAGATGCACAAAAGCGAAACCGAGCTTGCCGCAAACAGCGTGCTGCTTTCTACGCTGATCTGCTTTATCACGATTCCTTTGCTGGCACTGCTGATATAGCAATATTCATAAAGGACTTTCGCCATAGCACTTATGATTTTCAGTCAAAGGTGCTATGGCGGTTATATTGACATAGTAACGGATTTAATGTATAATTTTTCTAAGAAAAATCGGAGTTTAGAGGAATTGAATCGTATGGAATATAATGACTTACAAAGAATAGCAAAAGAAACAATTTCATATATAAAAACAATTATTAAACCTAATATAAATTTACTTGATGTAAGGCAACTATGCGAAGAAAAAATGCTATCATTAGGTGCGGATTCATTTTGGTATTGGAATGTTGGTGCATTTGTATTTTCAGGAGATGAAACAATAGTATCCATTTCAGGGAGAGAATACATCACTTCTGATAGATTGATTAGTAATAATGATATTATTACAATTGACCTTAGTCCCCAAAATAATAAAATTTGGGGAGATTATGCTCGCACTATTATTATCGAAAATGGCGAGGTAGTTGATTGTATAGATAAAATTCAAAACAATGAATGGCGTAATGGTCTGCTTATGGAAGAACGATTACATCAAGAGTTAATTGATTTTGTAACACCTCAAACTACATTTGAAGAACTCTATTTACATATCAATAGTCTGATAATTGATAAGGGTTTTATTAACCTTGATTTTATGGGTAATCTTGGGCATTCAATTGCAAAAAATAAAGATGAACGAGTCTATATTGAAAAAGATAATCATTTGTTATTGTCCTCAACTGATTATTTTACATTTGAGCCGCATATTAGCAATCCAACTTCCAAGTATGGATATAAAAAAGAGAATATATATTATTTTACAAATGGGAAGTTGGTTGAATTATAAGTTTAGACTGAATAGCTGTAAATTTTGATTTATGCGAGTAATCGAATATAAAATCAAGCCCCGAAGCAGTTATAAATAATTGCTTCGGGGCTGAATTTCTTCAACGTAATCGCACTTATCAGTTTAATGAAAAAGCTAAAATGGTATTAAGTCATGGTACTAATCCGAGTCTGCCGTTAGTGGTTGCGTTCTTATCAGTTGGGCAGATACTGGTTGACGGTATAGCGGCTCTTGCCGAGAATAAACATGGCGGCTAAAGTCATATATGCCACTATGCCGCAATGTCCGCTTATCAGATATCCGGTTTTGCTTGAGCGATTGTTGCTGACAAATTCAATGATTTTGTTTTCGGTGAATAATAGCAGAAGCTCGTTGAGCCGCGAAAGCTCGACGCCTGCTTTATCTATGATTTCCTGCTTGGGCATAGGGGATTCGCAGGAAAGTGAAAGAATCAGCTTCTGCCCATCCTCACTGCAAATGGCGTTCATCAATTCAACGGTAGCTGCGTCTGACGGTGAAAGGCTTTTTATTAAGGACGATTTTACAACGCAGGCTATGCCTTCGTTGTCCCAGATCTTTGTGCCGAACGGTCGGATGATTCTGAGATTGCCTTCGAGCTTGCTTTCCTCCTGAAGCTTCCGATCAAACGTTTCTGCAAAGTATATGCCCTTACACATTTTCCAAAGGTCTTCGCCAAGCTCTTGGTGAGGATTGTCATTATAGCGTGAGCTGGTTGCGTTCGCCCAGATGAATTCCGTTCCGAGCTGCTCAATTTTGCTTGCAACGGCTTCGATATCGCCGTCGGATTCCGTTTCGAGCAGAACATCTGTGGAGACCTTGTAGACGTCGCTTACGGCTTTGAGATTGAAGCAGTCGGGCAGGCAGTCGCCCGCCTCCCATTTTGAAATAGCCTGCGGAGATACGCATATCTTTTCCGCGACTTCCTCCTGAGTCAGTCCAAGCCTTTTTCTGTGATTGCGAAGCTTTTCGCCGAACGATTTTTGATCCAACATATATTAAACCTCCTTGTTTTTCGAGATAGCTATCTTGTGATTACATCATACCACACAAAAAATCAACTTACAATAGTATTATTATTGAGTTTTGCTTATTAAATTCTACCTAAGGTTGAATTATTGTGCGGCTGACCTCATGCAGCTATAAGAAAAAGGCTCTGCCAATGACGGCAGAACCTTTTATCATGCACATTCAAGACATCGCTTTTTAAACCTCTTCAACGCAATCGCACTTGGCAATAGTATCTATCGAGCCGTCGGGGTTATATGTAAATTCCGCCGCGCAGACGCTTCTGTGGAACAGGTTTCCGCCTTCGAGCTGGGCTGTGTGGTAGAAAAGATATGATTTTCCCTTGAAATCGGCTATTCCTGCATGATTGGTGAAGGTTCCGCCCTCCTCGGTCATAAGCACTCCGCCGTAGACCCAAGGACCTGTGGGCGAGGTGGATGTGGAGTAGGCAAGATGCTCGCTGTGCTTGCCCTCGCCGAACGCGGAGAAGACCATGTAGTAAAGATTATTTCGCTTGTAGAACCAAGGACCCTCGGCGTAGGTGGTGCCGGTCATGTGTCCGCCCTTGGCAAAGGATTCGGTTGTCATGGGTATTTTAACCACGCCGACAGTCTCATCATACGAAACCATATCCTCGTTTAAAAGGACGTATCTAAGCTCGGGGTTGCCGAAGTAGAGATATGCCCGACCGTCGTCATCGATAAAAACGGTGGGGTCGATATCGTTCCAGTCGCCCTCGTCGACAAGCGGGTGACCTATGTCGGTGAACGGTCCTGTGGGGCTTTCAGACACTCCCACGGCGATAGCCATGCCGCCGTTTTTCTTGTGGACAGGGCAGTAGAGATAGAATTTTCCGTTGCGATGGACGCATTGAGGTGCCCATGCTCTGTCCTCAGCCCATGGAATGTCCTTTTTGAGAGAGAAGACCGCGCCGTGATCCTCCCAGTCGACCATATTTTTGGTGGAGAAGCAGTGCCAGTCGAACATGGTGTAGAAGTCGTTTATAAGGGTGTTTTCGTCGTGAGAGGTGTACAGATACAGGGTGTCGCCGTAAACCATCGGAGCGGGGTCTGCAGTGTAGACCGAGGTTATTATGGGGTTTTGGCGGGTGCGTTTTGTATTGCTCATGGTGATAATGTTCCTTTCAATATCGGTGATTAATTAGTACTGTAATTATAGCAGACTGCGGGAGAAATTGCAATAGCGGAAATGAGGGAAAGATTTCGGGGCAAATTGTTGTTTATGCCTTGTGAGGGACTTGTTTGACATTGTTGATTGTTTATGATATAGTTTATTTGCTGAGCGGCATATTCGTATTTTAAGCGAGGTAATAAAGGTTGAAAAAGTATATAATAATTGCCGGAGTACCGCGGTCGGGCAAAAGTACAGTATCAAAAATGATAGCAAAGGGATATGGTTACCAGCATATCAGTATGGATTCGATTATTGCAGGAATAGAAAGAGTCTTTCCGAAAGCTGATATTAATACAGATGCGCCCGTTGAGCCGCAAAAGAATCTTGAAAATATCAGCGCAAAGATAGCTCCGTTTATAAAAGCAATGATGGATAGCGGGGAATATGACGAATGTGATTATGGCGTGGTTATAGATGTGTATCAGCTGCTGCCAAAGGATTATGTAACTTATCTCAAAGAAAAGGACTGTAATATATACTACTTTTTATCTTCGGATGTAACTCCTGAGGAGAGATTCAATATATTAAAAGAACATGATACTCCGGCAGATTATACATATTATCATTCAGATGAGGCAAAGCAAAGGGATTGCATAGATATAGTTAATATCAGCAAAATGATAAAAGAACAGTGTATTTTATATGGATTGCCATATTATGAAACTTCATATGAGCGGGACAGGGTATTAGCTGAGTTTTTATCGGAACAGATGAAGTGAGTTTATAAACATCGAAAGCATCAGGGGAGAAAATCATGAAACCCAACTATATATGCAAAGTTCCAAGCCTGCAAGAAATGAACACAAAATGGGACTATGAAATATCTCACAGCGGCGAGGACAGGGGCAACTGGATCATCTGGAAGAAAGAGAACATCTCGCGCTTTATAAGCGGCGATATTATACCCTACTATGGAATCCTCAACGGAACCATAATCTGCGAGGCAACCGCAATTGTGAATCCCAGAGCGGCTCAGAACAGCGACGGTCTGGTGGGGGATACCACCGCCTATTTGTCCGCCTTCAGAACGATACCCGAATATCAGGGCAGAGGGTATTTTTCAGCACTGTTTAAGTATATGGAAAACGATTTAAAGAAAAAGGGATATACAAAGCTGACATTGGGCGTAGAGCCCTGTGAAGCGACAAACCGTCAGATATACGCACATTTCGGCTTTACCGAATATGTCAAGTCGGCGACAGAAACCTATCCCGACGGAACGGTTATAGACGTGGATTACTTTGCGAAAAGAATCTGAAAGATAGCTTCGGCGCTTGTCGGGGAGAACATTTGCCCAATAATGATGTCATTAAAGAAAGGTCTGAAATCATGAAAATACTCTGCATATGGGAGCATAACGGCGGAGACAGCATTATTTACGCTCGCGATTTTATCGGGCATACGCAAGAGGGACTTCTAAGGAAGAAGCTCTTATGAAAATTCCGGCGGAGATACGCTATAATGGAGAAACTTGAGATGCAGAAGGAGGGATCGACCGATGCTGTTCCCCCGACTGCCTTGAAGCCGAAATTGTTCAGGAAAAGCTCTTGGAACTCGACATTTGCGATGCCGATTCTGACGTTATTTTCGACTCTGAAAGGCAACCACTCGGCGCGGCAGAATATGTCGAGCTTAAAGCGCTGGCAATGAAATACGCCCGCGATTTTCTGAAGCTTTACAACGCCATCCCAGACAAAAGCAAAAGCGCGCTTCCGGCAAGAAAGACCTTTTACGGCGAGATCCCACGCACCGCGTTTGAGATGTATGAGCATACAAAAAACGTCAACGACTACTACTTCGGAGAAATTGGCGTCCCCGCCGACAACAAGGGAGATATCGTGCAGTGCCGGCAAAAAGGCTTTGAGTTTTTAGAAAGTCAGCCCGATTTTCTGAACGGCGGAGTAATAGTCGGAAGCTACGGCGAGGAATGGTCTTTAAGAAAGGTTTTAAGGAGATTTATCTGGCACGACAGAATCCACGCCAAGGCGATGTATCGGATGGCTATAAAAACCTTCGGCTCAGGCTCGGTGCCGGACATATTCCGGCTTGGACTGTGATTTTTTGGACTGAGAAAGCAATATTTTAAAAATAAAGGAAACAGTAAATAAACCCTCTTGACAAGCATATAATAATATGGTACAATATATTGTACAATAAAGAGTACGAAAGGAGAAGAATATATGCTTGCAGTAAATTATTCAACAATAAGGGAAAATCTTAAAACCTATTGTGACCGTGTTACCGATAATAATGAAACCGTTATAGTAACGCGTAAGGGCGAAAAAAACGTTGTTATTATCAGCCTCGACGAGTGGAACTCTCTTCAGAAGGCGGCTCGCAACGCAGAGTATCTCGGTAAATTGGATCGTGCCATTGCCGATATAAAAGCCGGCAGAGTGGTAACTAAAACCATTGATGAATTAGAGGCTATGGAAAATGAATAACCTTACATTCGCACCTGTTGCATGGGATGAATATCTATATTGGCAAACACAGGACAAAAAGACTCTGCGCCGCATCAATCAGCTTTTAAAGGATATTCAACGCTCAAGCTTTGAAGGCATCGGCAAGCCTGAGCCTCTTATACTTATTTTCCGTTAAAAAGTGTCTGTAAAATCGCTGCAAAACCCATCACACAGTGGTTTTGTGGCGATTTTACAGCTACACTTTTACGGAAAATTAGTATTTAGCACAAGGATAACTGTTGGAGTAGGCGAATCGATGAAAAAAACAGACTTGTTTATACTGTTGGTGGTGACAATGACATTATGATAGTGTCGCTGAGGGGTCACTACGAAGATTGAATATTCCCCGGCGGCATAGGTCTTGAAAAATTCTGCGGCTTGGTGTATAATATAATTTGATATACTGCGGGGTGAGCGATACTGCGCATAATAATCCCGCTGGTGGGGGAATGTCCCCTATAAACTATAAAAAGGAGAAAAACCGATGCAAATTATAGAGAACAAGACCTTTGACGCCGAGCGCGCCCTTTACGGCAGCAGGGGAGTGACGGCGATAAAATGCTCCTTCGACGGACCCGCCGACGGCGAAAGCGCCTTTAAGGAAGGTGCCGACATATCCGTACGCGATTGCTATTTTAACCTGCGCTATCCCTTCTGGCACGACCACGGCTTAGTGATATCCGATTCCGAAATGACCCCCAACTGCCGCGCCGCCCTTTGGTATTCCGACGGCATCGAGATATCAAACACCAAAATGCACGGAATAAAGGCTCTGCGCGAGTGCAGGGACATCTCAATTAAGGACTGCGACATAATTTCGCCCGAGTTCGGATGGTCGTCTGAAAATATTGTGATGGAGAACACCTCCGCTGTAAGCGAATATTTCATGATGCGTGCAAAGGATATCACCCTTAAAAACGTGCATTTCACCGGAAAGTACTCCTTCCAGTACATAAAAAACGCCGTTTTTGAAAGCTGTGTCTTCGACACAAAGGATGCTTTCTGGCACGGCGAGAATGTGACGGTTAAAAACAGCGTTGTAAAGGGCGAATATCTGGCATGGTACTCCGACGGTCTGACCCTTGAAAACTGCAAAATCATAGGCACTCAGCCGTTCTGCTACTGCAAGAATCTCAAGCTTATCAACTGCGAGATGGTTGACTGCGACTTGGCGTTTGAAAAGTCGGAGGTCGAGGCGGAAATAACCACGCCTGTTATAAGCATAAAAAATCCCACATCGGGTAGGATAACCGTTCCCGCCGTTGATGAGATTATCCGCGATGACCCCAATTCTAAGGGAGAGATTGTAGTTTCGCAGGATTCCGCTGTTACGCAGGGGATATAACTGATATTCTGAATTATCCTGATGATTATAAAGTGAAAGAGAGCGTTCTCCTGATAGTACGCTCTCTTAATTTATGCGGATTTATTTGACATGATAAACCCATCACTCAACCCTATTAAATATAACAGTCTGCTCCTTCATGGATATTTTGCCCACCTGATACCCATATTCCGTAAGCTCCTTTTTGTATGTGAGAAAAGAGTGGTCTATAGGCACTCCGGCGATGTCCTTTATTTCGTCAAAGGTCAGCCTGATGGTCTGGCTGCCGCAGCTTTTGATGTGTTCCCATAGTGGGGCGTATTTGCTCATTGTGTTTCGTCCTTTCAGAGGTGGATTTAACGTTACTGATTCCCACACATCAAACTATATCACAATTCCTTATCAATGTCAAACAACCCCGCCGCAAAGCCAAGCAATGCGGCGGGGTATAATACTCCCGCGATATTTTTCATACTAATATTCGTCTAAAAAACGCTATGCACTCGTTTTCCCACAAAATTAAAAAAGGACAGCAGTAAAGCCAACCACGAAGTATCTCTTCAAGGTGCGGAAGTACGATTATCAAAGTGATAGAAGAACAAAAAGCCCTGTTCTGGCAATCGAATCATCATCGAGGAACGGCAGTAAAATAAAGCCAGCGAATAGCGACGCTTGCAGGCAGTGAAAAGTGCGGAAAAGGGGTAGAGGGGTGAAGGGAAAAGCTGACGGCTCGAACCTTGTTATTTCCGTACTATTGTTTTGCCGTCAGCCG
>USEH01000022.1 GCA_900553675.1 uncultured Ruminococcus sp.
AGGGACATTTCAAGTTAAAGCTTTAATCGGGATAAATTTTGCAGGAAGGTAATGTACATATTTATGGATGTAGATTTGATTTTTAAGATTGCCGGTATAGGAATAATTGTAGCTGTCCTTGCGCAGCTTTTAAAGCGTTCCGAGCGTGACGAGCAGGCTTTGATGATAACTATTGCCGGTCTTGTTATAGTAATGTTTATGCTGATAAGCGAGATATCACGGCTGTTTGAAACTGTAAAAAGCACGTTCGGATTTTAGCATATGGATATATTGCTAATAGCCGCGATATGCATAGTAACCGCAATTATAGCAAAGGTCATTCAGCCCACCAATCGCGATCTTGCGGCGGCACTTTCAATAACAGCTGTAGCCGTTGCCGCCATGACTGCGGTTTTATCGCTTGGCGAGGTTGTTTCCGGACTTATGAATACCGTCGGGCAGACAGGCATAAGCATTTCATATGTAAATACAGCCGTCAAGGTTTTGGGGATATGCTACATCTGCGAGCTTTCTTCATCCTGCTGCCGCGACTGCGGAGAAACCGCTCTTGGAGGGATAATAGATATATCAGGGCGCATAGCTATTGCCATTATATGCCTGCCGCTTATCGAGCGGTTTATATCTGTCGTTAAAAGTATACTGGAGCTTTAAATGAAAAGAATCGTAAGCATAATAGCCGCTGTGCTGCTTTCCTGCATTTTTGCCATGAATGTCAGCGCAGAACACAACGGAGCTGATATTTCAGACATGAACTTAGGCTCTGCTCAGGATTTTCTTGATGAAAACGGTGTTGACCTTTCCGAGCCAGAAACCATAGAAAATGTTGGTGCGGAGTCAATCATCAATTACTTTATCGGAATATTCAGGTCAGCTCTTTCAAAACCAGCAATGATTCTGATAATATCCGCCGCTCTTGCTCTTATATGCGAGGTTTCAACAAGCGTTTCAACAAGAAGCGGAATCAACGGCGAGGTATTTGTTATCATCTGCTTTCTGAGCATTTCGCCCTATATTCTCACATCGATTGCGGACGTGCTTTCTGCGGCAAAGTCGCAGCAGGCGTTTATGGCTTCTTACATACCTGTTTTCGCCGGAATAATCGCCGCCTCGGGAAACATAAGCGGAGCGGCTTCCTACAACGCCCTTGTCCTTTATGCGTCAGAGGGTATAGCAATAACTGCCTCGCTTGTCCTTAAGCCAATTCTTATGTGTATGCTTGTTATGTGCTGCACGCAGGCGATAAATCCTGATTTACCGGACATAACCGGCTGCCTTCGCAGGATATTCACTGGAATAATTGGAACCGTTATGACCGTTTTTATCGGAGTTATAGGCTTGCAGACGGCTGTCGGGCGGAGCGGAAACGAAATCATGCTAAAAGCGGGGAAATATCTGGTTTCAAGCTTTGTGCCTATTGTCGGAATGTCGCTGTCGGAATCCTATAAAGCCGTTAAGGTGAGCATGAGTGCGATAAGAACGTCTGTTGGCACTGTTGGAATCGTTGTAATGGTGGTTTTGCTTGCAGTTCCGATCATCAATATGCTTGTCTACAAGCTTATGATAACACTTTCGGAATGGATATGCCGGCTCTGCGGCTCGGACAGGCTTGCCTGCCTTATGAGGGGTCTGGCTGACGTATATTCGCTCTGCGTGACTATTTTACTTATATACGGAACAATGTTTGTGCTTTCAACCGGAATTATGATTATGATGGGAAGCGAAGTTTAATGGGTCTTTTAAAGAATATCACGGTTTCGGTTTGCTTGCTTTCACTTGTTTACTCTGTAATGATGCTTCTTACTCCGGACAGATTCAAGCGGCAGATGAAATCGGTAATATCCATTATCACGGCTGTCACTATGGGAGGACTTATAATAAGCGGAGGAAACGCCGAAGATATTTTTTCCTCAATCAATATACCATCAATCGGTGAAAGCCAATCGTCAAATACCGCCGTAATGCGAGAGCTTGAAGAACGTCTTAACGAGCAGATACAAAAGCTTATGGAAGAAAACGGCATACCCATAGAAAAAATTGATGTCAGCGTTGATATTGACAGGGACAACTGCATATTTATTAGTAAGCTTGCAGCACAGATAAGCGGTTCGCAAAAGCTGTATGAAGAAAAAGTAAGAAGTTTAGTTAAAACGGATATCGGAGACGTAAACTTAGAAATAGTGTTTACGGAGGAAAGTGATGGACCTTAAATCGCTGAAAGAAAAAATAACGGACAAAACAGGATTATCCTCAAAAGCGTTGACATATATAATAATAGTTCTCTGCGCAACCGCGCTTTTAATCGCTTTAAATTCATTGGAGGATAAGGACAGCGGGGTGGTAAACACCGAGCGGACAGAGCCGGAATCAGTCAGTCTCGATTACGAAAAGGCTCTTTGCGAACAGCTTGAAAACGTTATATCACAGATTGAAGGAGTTGGCAAGGTCAGCATAATGATAACCTTTGAGGGCACAGCCTCAAACGAGTATCAGACAGATATCGATAAATCGGAAACGGACGAAACACAAAAGACCGTAATAATAGGAAACAAGGAGGCGCTGATAAAGAGCATTGAAAATCCCAGGGTAGCAGGAGTACTTGTTGTTTGCGAAGGAGGTGACAGCCTAAAGGTAAAGGAAAAGGTTATTAATGCGGTATCAACCGTTTTAAATATATCATCCGGCAGGGTATACGTTACAAACAGAATTAAGGAGAGGTAATCATGACAAAAACAAACAGAAAATTCAAACTCAACTTCAGACTCGGAAAAAAGCACATCATTTTAGCTTGCTTAACGCTTCTTTTGGGAATCGCCGTTTATGCAAACTATGAGCTTTCAAAAACCGAAATCAAGCCTACCGACATAGTGGACGGAATAGATATGAGTTCCGCCTATGGCGAGCTTCAATACGTAAACGGAACAGGTCTTACCGACCTTTCCTCCGACGATTATTTTGCTCAGGCAAGGCTCAACAAGCTGACTTCAAGGGATGAAGCTGTTGAAACGCTTAAGATGGTTCTGGGCGGAGGCGACATCACCGGTGAGGAAATAGCGGCGTATACAGAGGATGCAGTTGCGCTTTCATCGCTTATTGAGAGTGAGACAGTTATAGAAGACCTTGTAAAAGCTTCCGGCTTTGAGGACTGCGTTGTGTATCTCGACGGCGAAAATGCAAGCATAGTTGTAAAGTCAGACGGCTTGACACCTGCTCAAGCAGCCCAGATTAAGGAGATTTTGCTCTCAGAAGTTGATATTCTTAATGAAAATATCAGAATTTTTGAGGTAAAGTAGTTGTCTCTCGGAAAGATTTGTGCTATACTGTATATATGCATAATAATGCAATCAGATTTGCAGGCATATATAATACTAATTTCCGTCTAAAACGATACCAAAAATCGAGCACAAAATCGCTAACGGATGGATTTTGCACTAGATTTTTGGAACGTTTTTGAAACGGAAATAAGTATAAGTAAGTCACTTCTGTAAAAGATGTATAAAAGGAGGATATCGCCTTATGGAGATTTCTGAGAAGGCAAAGAAGGGAACCTTAAAGGTTTCCGAAAACGTTATTATTTCAATCACAAAAAACGCCGCAATGGAGGTCAGCGGAGTTCAGGGAATTGCTGTAAAGCATTTCGATCTGATGAAAATGTTTTCAAGCAAAATTGACAACAGCGAAATAAGCGTTACCATGATGGACGGTGTTGCAAAAATAGCAATGTCTATCGTTGTAAAAAGCGGCTACAATATAGTTTCCGTCTGCGAGCAGATTCAGGAAAGGGTTAAAGCTGCGGTTCAGTCAATGACCGGCGTTACTGTGTCAAAGGTAAACGTTTCGGTTGCCGACGTCGATTTTTCCGACGGTCAAAGCGAATAAAGCAAAATGCCGAGTCTGAAAGTATATTTCAGGCTTGGCATACTGTGCTTTAAAAAGATGTTTGCTAAGAGCGGATTTTATGTGAGATTATCACTAATCCGAAAATGCATGAAAGGCATGGTTACAAAAATGTCAGTTACAAGACACGATATCAGAGAGTCTGAGTTTATCTTCATCTTTGAAAAAACCTTCCGCGACGAATCGATTTCCGAGCTTATAGACCTTTCGTGGGATAACGAAGCTATAACCATAAACGATGAAGTAAAGGAAACCGTTGAAGGCGTATACAACCATCTTGAAGAAATAGACGCAGTCATTTCAAAATACAGCACCAAGCGAAGCATTGAAAGAATACCCAAGATAAATCTTTCCGCACTCAGGCTTGCGGTTTACGAAATAAACTACAAGTCGGACAAAGCTCCCATCAGAGCGGTTATAAACGAAGCTGTAGGACTTGTAAAGAAATACGCACAAGAGCAGGACGTTTCGTTTGTCAACGGCGTTCTCGGCTCCTATTCAAGAAGCCTTGAAGCCGACAAAAAGAGCGACAATTAGCAATGGCTGTTTATTTAGGGCTTGATACAAGCAATTACACCACCTCGACGGCTTTATTTGATACGAATAGCGCATCCGTTACGCAGTCAAAGCATCTGCTTCCGGTGAAACAAGGGGAGCTTGGGCTTAGGCAGTCGGACGCTGTTTTCCATCATGTTAAGCAGCTTCCGCAGATAATTGATGGGCTTAACATAGCCAAATCAGGAATAGAGCTTTCGGGCGTAGGCGTTTCCAGCTGTCCGAGAAATGTTGATGGCTCGTATATGCCATGCTTTCTTGTTGGGGAAACAGTCGCAAAGACTGTATCCGCGCTGAACGGCATACCGCTTTACAGAACCTCCCATCAGGTGGGACATATCCTTGCCGCGCTTTTCTCCTGCCGCAGACTTGATCTTGTATTCGGGGACAAGCCGTTTCTGGCGTTTCATGTCAGCGGCGGAACTACAGATTGCCTGCTGATAGTTTCTGACAAGGAAGAAGTTATAAAAGTTAACGAAGCCGCGACATCGCTGGATATAAAAGCAGGTCAGCTTATTGACAGGGCAGGGCTTATGCTCGGCTTGAAATTTCCATGCGGGGCTGAGCTTGAAAAGCTCGCTATGAAGTCCGACCGAAAATATAAATTCAATATCAAGCTGAAAGATGGCTGCTGCTGTCTTTCCGGAATAGAAAACAAGTGCCGAGATATGCTTGCGGCAGGCGAAAAGCCCTGTGATATCGCGCTTTATGTGCTTAAGCATATCGAAGCAGTCATACATAAAATGACGGAATACGCACTTGAAAAATACGGCGATATGCCGGTTGTGTATGCAGGCGGCGTTATGTCAGATATGCTTATAAGAGCATCACTTGCGCGTGATTTTGACGCTTATTTTTCTGAGCCGTGCTTCTCCTGCGACAATGCAGCTGGAACAGCAATTTATGCCGCTATAAAGGATGGTTTTACACCGTGAGTACAATTTTAACGGTATCGTCGGTAAACACATACGTTGCCTTCAAGCTTAAAAACGACCCCAAGCTTAAAGGAGTAGCCGTAAAAGGGGAGATATCCGATATTTCGGCAAACTACAGCTCGGGTCATATATATTTCACGCTGACCGACGGCAAAAGCTCGCTTAAAGCGGTGATGTTTGCTCAGAACGCTTCAAGGTTGAAATTCTATCCCGAATCTGGAATGAGCGTTATAGCTTTCGGCGGGATTGACGTTTACGAGCGCGGAGGGATATACCAGCTTAACTGCACGCAGCTTGTACCCGACGGTGTGGGCGCGGATACATTAAGACTTGCTCAGCTGAAGGATGAGCTTGACAAGCTCGGCGTATTTTCAAAGCCAAAAAAGCCGATACCCAAATATCCCAAAACCATTGCTGTAGTAACCTCTCCGTCGGGAGCGGCGATAGAGGATATACGAAGCGTTGCGGGACGAAGGTATCCCGTTGCAAAAATGCTGCTTTTCGGTGCGACCGTTCAGGGACTTACCGCTCCTAAAAGCATAGCTCAGGCACTTTCTTTGGCAGATGCGAGCGGTGCCGATACCATAATTCTTACACGCGGCGGCGGTTCGGGCGAAGATTTGTCCTGCTTCAACACAAAAGAAGCCGTGCTGGCAGTTTATAGCTGCAAAACTCCGGTAATATCCGCAGTAGGTCATGAGATAGACACAACCCTTTGCGATCTCGCCGCAGATTTAAGAGCTCCCACTCCTTCCGGAGCGGCAGAGCTTGCAACGCCCGATATTGCTGTAATCGCGGATGAAATAAAGTATTTTCAATCAGCAATAAAAAAGAGTATGCAAGCTAAGCTTTCGGCGGACGAAGGCAGGATTAACGGCTTTAAACAGCTCATTGCGGCGTATTCGCCGTTAAACAGACTAAAAAGCGTTGAGACGGAGATAATCTCGCGTCGGAGTCTGCTTTCAGAGCTTGTCAACACCAAGCTTGCGCGGAGTCAAAGGGATATAGAAAGCTATAGACACATACTCGCCGGATTCGACCCCATGAAGGTCATTTCACGTGGATATGCCCTGATATACAAAAATGGTGAGCTTATAACAAGCGCGAAGGCTCTTGCCAAGGGAGATAATGTTGATATAATCCTGCGCGACGGCAGAGCTAAAAGCGTCATAAGCGACGTTGAAAAGGAAAATTGATATGAATTTTGATGAAAAAATACAAAGGCTGAAGGAAATATGCAGACTTCTTTCCGGGGACAGCCTTTCTCTTGAAGATACAGCAAAGCTCTACAAAGAAGGCATGACAATTTCCGACGACTGCCTTGCAGCGATAAATGATATGCGAGCGGAGCTGTTCAAGGATGGTGAAGCTCAATGAGTGAGGCATTTAAAGAACGCTTGAATGCGGACATTGAAGTTGTAAATTTAGCCATTAAAAACTGTCCGTATCTAAGCTGCGAGCAGGAAAAAGTAATTCAGGCTGAAAATTATGCTTTGTCTGCCGGCGGAAAGCGAATCAGACCTGTTCTGTGCATGGAGTTTTACCGCTTGTTCGGCGGCACTCAGGATATCTCGGATATAGCTGTTTGCCTTGAAATGATACACACTTTCTCGCTCATCCACGATGATATGCCCGAAATGGATAACGACGATCTTCGCCGTGGAAAGCCGTCCTGCCATGTAGCTTACGGCACCGATATTGCTCTGCTTGCGGGTGACGGCTTAAGCCTTCTGCCATTTGAGATTATCAGTGATAAGGCAAAGTCGGGCAAAATCAGCTTTGAAACAGCCATTAAACTGATGGGTGAGCTTTCAAGCGCGGCGGGACATCGCGGAATGATAATGGGGCAGGAGCTTGATTTGTATTCCGAAGGCATCAGCGCGAACAAAGACTTTCTTATAAAAATGTCATCACTCAAAACAGGACGTCTCTTAAAGGCTTCCTGCAAATTCGGAGCTATTCTTGCCGGATGCAAAGATAAAGAGATCAGTGCCGCTGAGACATACGCCGAAAACATCGGTCTTGCATTCCAGATTGTAGACGATATCCTTGACGTAATAGGAGATGAAAAGCTTTTAGGCAAGCCGATAGGAAGCGATAAGGAAAGAAGTAAAAACACCTTTGCAGATGTTATGGGCATAGAAAATGCCGAAAAGCTCGCGGCTGAATATACTGCCGCAGCTGTCAATGCAATAAAGGACTATGAAGGCTCACAGTTTTTGTGTGAGCTTGCGGAAAGTCTGCTCACAAGAAAAAAATAGCAGTTAAAGGACGTAATTTACTTGAAAAATGACCTTTTGGATACCCTTTGCTTGCCTGAAGACATAAAAAAACTTAATATAGATGAAGAAACCGAGCTTTGTGATGAAATAAGGCAGAAGATAATCGCAACCGTTTCAAAAAACGGCGGCCATCTTTCGTCAAATCTTGGCGTAGTCGAGCTTACTGTAGCTCTGCATAAGGTTTTTGATTCGCCTTATGACAAAATCGTCTTCGACGTCGGACATCAGAGCTACGCTCACAAGCTTTCAACCGGTAGGCTTGCAGATTTTGACAGTCTTAGGCAAAAAGACGGTATCAGCGGCTTTTTAAAGCCCAAGGAGTCGATTCACGACCCTGTTGTAAGTGGACACAGCTCGACCTCTATTTCCGCCGCACTGGGCATTGCGCAGGCAATGAAGCTTAGTGGAGATAAGCATCATGCAATAGCCGTTATCGGAGACGGCGCGCTGACCGGCGGTCTTTCCTACGAAGGACTTAACAACGCCGGAAAAAGCGGAACCAACATAATAGTAATAGTCAATTACAACGAAATGTCGATATCAAAGAACATCGGCGGAATGGCGGAATATCTTTCAAGGCTTCGCACAACGCAGTCTTATAAGCAGGTCAAAAGCCGTGCAAAAAGCTTTTTAGAAGCGATACCGTTTATAGGAAAGCCGCTGAAAAAATCGATAAGCCTTACTATGGACATAGTTAAGGGTCATATGTTCCACAGCACTCTTTTTGAAGACCTTGGCTTTGAGTTTATAGGTCCCGTTGACGGACACGATTTAAAGGCACTCGAAACAGCTCTTACCTCCGCAAAATCAGTGGAAGGTCCGGTTCTGGTTCAGATAAATACTGTAAAAGGAAAAGGATACGAGCCGGCAGAGCAGAATCCCGGAGAATATCACGGCGTTTCCGGCTTTGATATAGAAAGCGGAATAAAGCCCGCTCCGTGCGAAGGCTTTTCGGATGTTTTCGGAAAAGACCTTGTTGAAGCCGCAAAGAAGAACGACAAAATATGTGCGATAACAGCTGCCATGAAATATGGCACAGGTCTTAACTATTTCAGCAAGGCGTATCCCGAAAGATTTTTCGATGTTGGAATAGCCGAGGAGCACGCTGTAAGCTTTGCGTCCGGACTGATAGCTATGGGCATGATACCTGTTTTTGCGGTGTACTCCTCCTTTTTACAGCGCAGTTACGACCAGCTTGTGCATGATATATCTATCGCAAATATGCATTTGGTGCTTGCAATATGTAACGCCGGAATAGTGGGGGAGGACGGCGAAACTCATCAGGGACTGCTCGATGTTCCGTTCTTAACCACCATTCCGAATGTTACTATATATTCTCCAGCCTGTCAGGAAGAGGTTAAATACTGCCTTGACAAAGCTTTATTCGACGATACCGGAATTGCCTGCGTAAGATTTCCAAAAGGTGCGCTCAGCTCAGCAGATGTTCTTAACAGTGATTACCGTCTTTTGCGCCGAGGCTCGGACAAGCTCGTTATATCCTATGGCAGGATATCCTTTAACGCGGAATCAGCGGCAGTCAGAGCAGGTGCTGATCATCTGAGGCTTTTGAAAATCTTCCCGATATCCGATGAGATAGTCGAGCTGATAAACAGCTACAAGAAATCATATATGTTTGAAGAAGCAAGCTATTCCGGCTCTTTGGGAGAAAAGCTTTCTGCACGATGCAGGCGGCTTGAATCCTTTGGCATTAACGGCTATGTTCAACATATGAGTATCCGTGAAGCTTTAGAGCTTTACGGACTTTCCGAAGATAAAATATACGAAATAATAGGTGATGAAGGCTATGCAAAGACTTGATGCGCTGCTTGT
Organism: uncultured Ruminococcus sp.; assembly: GCA_900553675.1. Classification (GTDB taxonomy): domain Bacteria; phylum Bacillota; class Clostridia; order Oscillospirales; family Ruminococcaceae; genus Faeciplasma. The sequence continues at coordinate 9,497 of USEH01000022.1, forward strand.
CGCCAGAGGTATAGCCAAAAGCCGCGAAAAAGCCAAGGAATATATTAGATCGGGAAAAATAATGCTGAATGGCAAGACAGCTGCAAAGCCTGCGATAGATGTCAGCGAAACGGACGTTATTGAGTATCTTGGAGAAGAGGAAAAATACGTTGGGCGCGGCGGATTCAAGCTTGAAAAGGCATTAAGCTGCTTTGATATAGACCTTTCAGACTGTATCTGCGTTGATATAGGGGCCTCAACCGGCGGATTTACCGACTGTATGCTGCAAAACGGTGCGAAAAAGGTGTATGCAGTTGATGTCGGGCATGGTCAGCTTGCCGAAAAACTTACCAGCGACGTTAGGATTGTCAATATAGAGGGTGTAAATGTAAAAGCCTTAACAGACAAAATCATAGAAGAAGCTCCTGATTTTGTCTGTGCAGACCTTTCGTTTATATCCTGCAAATACGCCGCCGAAGCCGCTCACAGGCTTTTGAAGAACGGCGGAAAGGCGGTAATACTTATAAAGCCGCAGTTTGAAGCCGGAAGAGCCGCTATATCAAAGGGCGGTATCGTCAAAGACATCAAGGCGCATATCAGCGTTCTGTCAACAATTACAGACGAAATAAACAGTCTGGGTTTTTCGGTACTCGGACTCACCGATTCGCCGATTCGAGGCGGAGACGGCAATGTTGAGTATCTTATATATATTGAAAAGACGGAAGTTGCAGTAAAAAAAGCGTTTGATTACGCTGCTATAGCTGCTCAGGGATTTAACAAATGAGCTATAATTTCACACGAAAGGCACGGTTTCAAAAGTGAAGGTTTTTATATATCCGAATCTGCAAAAAACTCATTCCTATAGCTGCACAAAGGATGTGTCTGGCATTCTTTCCTCCTTGGGATGCGAAATAATCATGACAGACAGCATAAGCCCGGAGCTTTCGCGGGGCTGTGTAATCGCCAGCTCAATAGAACAGGCTGTAAAAGCATGTGATATCATAATAACCATCGGCGGAGACGGAACTATCCTGAAAATAGCGTCAGCCGCGGCAGAAAATCATAAAAAGCTTTTAGGTGTAAACTGCGGAAGGCTTGGCTTTATGGCTTCGCTGGAACGCGACGATCTTGACAAGCTTTCAAATCTTGTAAACGGGGATTATAAAACGGAAAGCAGAATGATGATTGAAGCTTTAATCGAGCGGAAAAGCGGATTGCGAGAACATGTAACTGCGCTTAATGATATTGTTATAACCCACGGCTTCAATTATAATATAAACGATTTTACTGTGCTTGCAGACGGCGCTTTAGTTTCGTCTCTGCGGGCGGACGGTCTTATATTTTCCACACCTACAGGAGCCTCGGCGTATTCGCTCTCCGCTGGAGGACCGCTTATTGAGCCTACGCTGGACTGCATTGAGTTCACACAAATCTGCCCACACTCGCTTTTTGCAAGGACCATGCTTTTCTCCTCGGAAAAGCTGATAGAAATCAAGTATAAGGCGGAGGGAACAATCGGCGTAAGCGCAGACGGCGGCACCCCGATACCGGTTACAGAAAACGACAGAGTGTACATTAGAAAATCAGCTCTAAGGCTGAATCTTATAGATATATGCGGAAATAACTACTTTAAATCCATTGGCACAAAGCTTATGCAGCCCGCCAAGGTCAACTGAAAGGATTGAGCGTATGAAAAACGACAGAAAAAAAGCGATACTTGATATTGTTTCAAAATATGAGGTTGACACTCAGGAGACTTTGCAGGCTCTGCTGATGGAAAGAGGATTCAGCGTAACTCAGGCGACGGTTTCGAGGGATATAAAAGAGCTTTCTCTGCTGAAAACCATGGGCGTCAACGGAAATTATAAATATTCTCTGCCGCCAAGAGCGGTTGAAAACAACGCAAGGACATCATTTTCGACCATTTTTTCCGACGCTGTTCTTTCGGTTGATCGAGCGATGAATACAGTGGTTATTAAGTGCAGCACAGGCATGGCAAACGCCGTCTGCTCGAAGCTTGATTCAATAGGTTTTTCCGGCATAGTGGGAACCTTGGCAGGAGACGACACGATTTTCGTCCTTATGAGGACGGAAAGCGACGCTCAGGATTTTCTTGAAGAGCTTAACGAAATGACATGAGCTTGGTTCTGGCTGATGTCTTGCCATAGCCAAATGCGGAACGCATCGCTGCGAATATTTCCTTATGAATGGAAGTGAATGCATTGCTGAGTGAACTATATATTGAAAACCTTGCTGTTATAGAAAAAGCGGAGGTTAAGCTCGGAAAAAATTTCAACGTGTTTACCGGTGAAACAGGCGCAGGTAAGTCGATTCTGATAGGCGGCATAAACGCCGTTCTGGGTCAGCGCGTTTTTAAGGATATAATCAGAGCCGGTACCGATAAAGCATATGTGAGTGCAGTATTTACAGGTGTTTCCGAAGCCGTTAAAAGCAAACTTTCAGAGCTTGGCTATTCCTGCGATGACGAGCTTATAATTTCAAGAGAGATATGTGCTGACGGTAAAAGCTCCGCAAAGATAAATTCGCGCCCTGCCAACGTTTCGGCACTGCGCGAAATAGGAAATTTGCTTGTAAACATTCACGGTCAGCATGACAGTCAGATACTTTTAAATCCGGAAAAGCATATAGATGTACTGGATGATTTTGCTCAGTCGGAAAATCTTCTCGCCGATTATCGCGCGTCTTTCAAAGAGCTTCAGTCAACCGCAAGGGAGATAAATAAAATCAGGCAGGAAGCTCTGAAAACGTCTCAGAGAGAAGAATATCTTAATCAGATTGTTGAGGATATCGGCAGCCTGAATATATCCTCCGGCGAGGATGAGACTGTGGAAGCAAGGTTTAAGTTTATCGACAATGCAGTTTCACTTTCGGAAGCTATAAATACAGCTATAACCTGCCTTTCGGGGGACGATTCAAGCTCCGGAGCCGGTGAAATGGTGGCAAGAGCCTGCTCTGAAATAGAAGTCAACGAGGAGCTTATGAAGGAGCTGCACCCACTATCTGAACGGCTTTCTCAGGCGGGGATAGAGATAGGGGATATATCTTCGGAGCTTTCAAGGCTTCTTTCAAGCTTGGATATTGACGAAAACGAATATGCCGAGCTTACCCGCCGCCGCAATGAACTCAACAGAATCAAACGCAGATACGGTCCCAAACTTGACGATGTAATAGCTGTTTATGAAAGCGCTCAGGAGGAGTTGAGCGGTCTTACAGCATCTGACGAGACTATAAAAAGACTCGAAAATAAAAAATCCGAGCTGCTTTTGGAAGTGACCAAAAAGGCGGAAGCTCTCAGCGAGCACCGTCAAAAAGCTGCTGAAAGGTTTGTAAACGAAGTAACCGCCGAGCTTGCATTTTTGAATATGCCAGATGTTAAAATAGTCGTCGATAGAAAGAAAGGCAAGTTGACTTTAAGCGGCATGGACACCATCGAATTTCTGATATCCGCTAACAGAGGCGAAGCACCCAAGCCGCTTGCAAAAATTGCCTCCGGAGGAGAGCTTTCAAGAATCATGCTTGCTCTGAAATCGGTTCTTGCCGACCGCGATTTTGTTCCTACACTTATTTTCGACGAAATAGACACGGGTGTCAGCGGAAGGGCGGCTCAGAAAATAGGAATCAAGCTGCGCGAAATATCGCAGAAGTATCAGGTAATATGCGTGACGCATCTGGCGCAGATAGCGATTATGGCAGATGACCATATGCTTATAGAAAAGAGCACAGAAGACGCAAGGACGGTAACAAGAATAAAGTCTTTAGACTTCAACGAAAGAAAATACGAAATAGCAAGAATCCTGGGCGGAGACAATATCACAAAAACAGTGCTGCTCGATGCCGAGGAACAGCTTAACAGTGTTAAGAAAGGAAGATAAAAATGGTTGTATGTTTTTTAGCTAACGGTTTTGAAGAAATAGAGGGTCTTACCCCCGTAGATTGCCTGCGCAGATGTGAAAAGGAAGTCGTTACGGTAGGCGTTGGCGGAGTAATTATTAAGGGTTCTCACGGGATTCCGGTTATAACGGATATGGAAGACAACGAGCTTAAGCTGACCGATGCAATTGAAATGATAATCCTCCCCGGAGGTATGCCGGGAACGCTTAATCTTGAAAAGAACGAAACCGTGCAGAAAGCAATAGATTACTGCGTGGAAAACAATATCCCCATCGCGGCGATATGCGCGGCACCGTCTATTCTCGGACATAAGGGACTGCTTGAAGGCAAAAAGGCAGTTTGCTACCCGGGATTTGAGCAGGAATTAAAGGGCGCACAGGTTTTGGATGAAGCCGTTTGCGTTGACGGCAGCATAATAACCTCATGCGGCATGGGTTCGGCAATTAAGTTTTCCCATGCTATAATAGAAAAGCTCTTTGACAAAGCAAGAGCTGACAGACTTATAAGAACACTTAACGTAAAGTAATTTTTAAAAGGACGCATATTTATGAGCAACAATAATTCTGAAAACCTTGATGAGCTTTTTGCAAAAGAGCCTGAAAGCATTGATCTGAACGCTGTATCAGAGGATGACGCCGGTCAATTTCCGACTGATGAAGCAACAAGCGTTTTTAAATTTGACGAACAAATCAACATAAGCAAATACGACCCGAACAAGCACTCTTCGGAAGCTCAGAACAACGCAAAGCCCAAAAAGAAAAAGCGCAGAAAGAGAAATTACACCGCATACGGTGGAATAGTAATAGCAACTCTTGTCCTTTGCGTTTCTATCCTTTTGTCGCTGTTTATTATAGTCGTAGGGCGCGATGTTTTAGGAATCGAGAGTTCGGGAGTTGAGTTTACAATATATGTCCCAAGCGGCTCGACTACTGATGATATTGCCCAGCAGCTTTATGACGAGGGAGTTATACAGTATAAAGATGTCTTTAAGCTGATTTCCAAGGTTAAGGGCGCAGACGGCAGTATGTATCCCGGCGATTTAAATGTTGCCTACAACATGAGCTATTCCGATATTATAGACAGCCTGATGGAATCACGTGAAGCCAAACAGACCGCAACAGTAACCTTCCCCGAGGGTATAACACTGTTGAGTGCAGGAAAGCTTCTTGAAGAGAACAATATCTGCACCGCCGACGAGTTTATTTACACCTTTAATTCGACCGTGTTTGGATTTGAGTTTGAAAAGTACGTATCCTCTTCAAGCCTAAAGCTGTATAAATATGAGGGATATCTGTTCCCGGATACTTATGAGTTTTACTGGACTGTGACTCCCGAATCTTTTTTACAGAAGATGAAGCGGGAGTATCGCATTTATTGGGAAGGAAAGCGGGAGCAACAGGCAAAGCGGTGGGGATTGACTCCTGTGGAGGTAGCGACTCTGGCTTCGATCGTAGAGGAAGAGACTAACAAACGTGATGAAATGGGAAAGGTTGCGGGTCTTTATATGAACCGATTGCGTAAAGGCATGCCTTTGCAGGCAGACCCTACGGTAAAATTTGCCCACGGGGATTTTTCGCTGAAACGCATATTGAATGTTCATTTGACCATAGAATCGCCATATAATACTTATCGGGTTACGGGATTGCCTCCCGGCCCTATACGGATTCCTTCGAAACAGGCTATCAATGCCGTGCTGACACATACACCGAACGGGTATTTTTATATGTGTGCCAAAGAGGATTTTTCGGGCTATCATAATTTTGCCGTGACTTTGGCAGAGCATCAACGAAATGCAATTCGATACCAGCAAGCATTGAACAGACTCGGAATACGTTGATGGGGGAATGTAAATAGTAAAGCCTCGTCTCACGACGGGGCTTTACTACTTGAAATATATCAAAAACAAGAAAGAGGATAATGTTTATTACAGGAATAAACAAAGGATAATATAATACCAATGAAACACACAAAAAACAAGAATATTATCGTATAAATTAACTCTTCCAGACCGGAGATTTTGGCTCGACGGAAGCGACGCTTCGCTTCTTTTTCCCTAAGGAGAGCCGTTTCTTTCCCGGTTTCGATAATAAAACACACTTGTATTGCAAAAAGTTTTTATCCGGAGCGATTTTAGTATATTTTAATAATTCGATATTTCTTCTACGGGAGGAGGCATAGGGGGATCGGTATCATCGTCTATCCAAATGGCCAATGTGAGCCAATATAACAGTAGTGCGATAGCTATGCCTACACCTATCGCAGTCCAGATTTTTTGTCGTTTTTTCTCCATACTATATTAGTTATTCGAAAGAATAACATCGGTCGGGAGATAAAAGTTCTTTTCAGAAGGGTATATCGTTATTGGACGAACCGGGGGGATTCAGGAAATCGGGGTTCCCAGACAGTGGCGCTGCCGATGTGGTGCTCGTGTCGGGAGTATTGAACTTCGAGGTTACCGGTGCACTGAAATCGGTCAGTCGGGTGTCTTCGTCGTAATTTTGGAATCGAGCCAGATAGGAGACGAATTTCATATTCACGGTATCGGTCGCACCGCTACGGTGTTTGGCTATGATAAATTCTGCCAAGCCTTCGATGCTGTTTCCATTGGCATCTTCCTTGGACCGCGTATAATATTCGGGACGGTGTATAAAGCAAACCATATCGGCATCTTGCTCGATAGCTCCCGATTCACGCAAGTCGGAAAGTTGCGGGCGTTTCCCTTCTTTACCGTCTTTGTCGTTACCCCGGGATTCTACACTACGATTTAACTGGGACAGGGCGATGATAGGTATTTGAAGCTCTTTTGCCAATTGTTTGAGCGAACGGGATATGGTGCTGACTTCTTGTTCTCGGCTCCCGAAGGACATACCGCTAGCGTTCATCAGTTGCAAGTAGTCTATGATGATGATTTTGATTCCGTGCTCGCGAACCAATCGGCGGGCTTTTGTCCTAAGTTCAAAAACGGAAAGGCTGGGGGTATCGTCTATATATATAGGAGCGTTCCTCAGTATTTCGATACGAGACATGAGGCGTTCCCATTCGAACGGGGCTAACTGTCCGCTTTTGATTTTATCGCCGGGGATTTCGCATGTGTTGATGATGAGACGATTGACAAGCTGGACATTGGACATTTCGAGCGAGAAGATAGCCACCGGCGTGTTATAGCTGACAGCCATGTTCTTTGCCATAGAAAGGACGAATGCCGTTTTTCCCATAGCGGGACGGGCGGCGATAATGATGAGGTCGGAATTTTGCCAACCGGAAGTAATTTTGTCGATGTCGTGAAACCCGGTTTGCAGTCCGCTCAATCCGTCGCTTCGATTGGCTGCTATTTGAATTTGTCTGATAGCTTCGCTCAGTACCGGGTCTATTTGAGTAACGTCTTTTTTCAGGTTACGTTGGGAAATTTCAAAGAGTTTCCCCTCGGCTTCCTGCATAAGGTCATCTACGTCGTTGGTCTCGTCAAAGGCCTTGTTGAGTATTTCGCTGGAAAATTCGATCAATTCCCGAGCCAAATATTTTTGGGCTACGATGCGGGCATGGTATTCGATGTGCGCCGCCGATGCCACACGTCCGGTGAGTTCGGAAATACGGAGGGCTCCGCCGACTTCATCGAGCTTTCCGTCGAGTCGCAGTTGCTCGGTGACGGTGAGCATGTCGATGGGGCGTTGTTGTGCACCCAGCCGGGATATTGCACTATAAATAAGCTGGTTGGTCGGCTCATAGAAACACTCTGGCTTTAAGATGTCGCATACGGTGGTATAGGCATCTTTTTCGAGCATGAGAGCCCCCAACACGGCTTCTTCGAGCTCTTTGTCCTGAGGTTGTAGCTTGCCTTGTTCCGAAACTTTCGGAGCGTAGGCTTTTTTCTGGTGAGTGTAATTTCTTCGAGTTTCCATGCGGCAATTCTTTCCCGCTACAAAAGTAGTCAATCTTTCTGCTATCGGGAAATTTGGTGAGCGAATCTTATAATGAACTTTTCAACAAGCAGATATTTCCGATTAATTACAGGGCCGGTGTCGTATCGGGGTATTTCGCCATCTGCTTTTCACAATATTTTTGGAATAGCTCCCAATCGTAATAAGGTGCATATTCCGAATCGATGGGTAGTTTTATTTCTTGTTCATTGAACAATACTTTCACGAGTATTTTCCCATCGGTATTTTTATAAAGTATCCATTGGATATTCGTCGCCAT
>USEH01000023.1 GCA_900553675.1 uncultured Ruminococcus sp.
TATTGACAAGCGACTTACAAAGTTGATGCCGTCACCTGCTGCCTTGAAAGGCTGGCGAACTTTTTACATTTTTGCTTTTATCACTTTGCTTTTTACTTCACTATTGACTTTTTCCGTCGCATTAACTATAATTAACAATGGTAATGTTATGAATCATTGCAAGAAAGGACACACTTATCTATGACAAAAAAATCAATGCTTAAAATTTTCCGCGACACCGCGCGCGTAAGAATGGGCGGAACCGCCTCCGAGCTTGAAGCTGCCCGCTACATTCAGGAGCTTTGCGCTTCCTTCGGCGGCGAGGCTGTTATCGAGCCTTTTGCCGTTCAGATGGGAGACGACATCAGCGCCACTCTCGTCGTTGACGGCGTTTCTGTTCCCTGCAAGGGATATATGTGCTGCGGCTCGGGCGAAATATCCGCTCCCCTTTACTATCTCCGCGCAACCGACAAATACAGCCTTTCCAAGTGCAAGGATAAAATCGTTCTTATCGACGGCTACCTGGGTCACTGGATATACAAGGATATGCTTGACAATGGCGCTCTTGCCTTTATCACCTACGACGGTCACGTAAACTACTCCGACAGGGACATCGACCAGCGCGAGCTGCGGGCGATGGTAGTTGCCGAGGACAAAAAGCTTTTGGGCGTAAACATCAACGCCAAGGACGCTATAAAGCTCATCAAGAACGACGCCAAGGAAGCCACAATCACCGTATCCCAGAACGAATACGAGGGCGAAAGCCGCAACGTTGTTCTAACTCTCCCGGGTGAAACCGACGAGACGATAGTCTTCAGCGCTCACTACGACTCCACCTCGCTCTCTCAGGGCGCATACGACAATATGTCCGGAAGCGTGGGAATTTTGGCGGTTGCCGAGCATTTTGCAAAAGCTCCTCACAAGCGCACCCTTAAATTCGTATGGTGCGGAAGTGAGGAAAGAGGACTTTTAGGCTCGAAGGCATACGTTGCAGCTCACGAGGAGGAGCTTGACAAAGTCGTCCTCAACATCAACCTCGACATGATAGGCTGCATAATGGGCAAGTTCATCGCCTGCTGCACCTCCGAGGACAAGCTTGTAAGCTACATTACCTACATGGCGGATGAACTCGGCTTCCCGGTAAAAGCCAAGCAGGATGTATATTCCAGCGACTCCACGCCGTTTGCGGATAAGGGAATCCCAGCAGTAAGCTTTGCAAGAATCGCCCCCGGCAACACCGCAACCATCCACAACAGCTACGACACTATGGCTCTTATGAAATATGAAAACATGGCGGCAGACATCAGCTTTATCACCGCGTTCTCGGAGAGGATGGTAAACGCCGCCCGCTGCCCGGTTGCCCGCGAGATGCCGGACAACATGAAGGAAGAGCTTGATTACTACCTGCTGAGAAAGAGAAAAAACAAATAACGGAATAGCAGTCTTTGAACGCGCAAAGCTTATAGAATTTCTTAAGAATTCGCTTGAGCTGTAAATAGACAGAATTGCAAAAATCACCCGGCATTATGATAAGCTGCCGGGTGATTTTTAATTTCATCTCTCAATTATAGCGTCGCAATAGTAGTTTTCGGACGGCATTGCAATTCTGCCTGTTTTTTGACCGTAATTTATTACTGTGGTAAAAAGAGCCTTAAACATCGCATTCATATTTCTTGCACATTCATCATCAAGATGCTTTGGGAAAAGCTTTCTGTAGCCGCTTACAAACCTGTTAACGGCCTCGCAGTACTCCGGCATAAGCGGTGCAAGGTGCTTTTCAAAGATATCGCAAAGCTTTCGCTTATTCTCTCTTGTAATAACCGGCAGGGTTATCTTAAAGCTTCCTTCGGGATTTCTTACAAGATACCCTTTCATTGCCGCTTGCGTGACCGAGTATTCATCCTTTGATGCTCCGGTTTGGAATATGTCCACGATAGCTCTTACATACTCGCTGAACATATCAGCCCTATACGACACTCCGCTCAGCCCGTTGTATGATATAAAGTACCACTTCTGCTCCCTGCCGTCGCCGCAGATTTCGGTGCCGATAGAGGTTCTTTTGTGCTTGCCGGTTTCCATATATCCGGAATAGCTCCAGTTGTAGCCGTCATACCTCTTCTTTATCTCAGGATATGGCAGCTTGTTATATTTATTCAACATAGCGTCAAAAGCCGAGGCATTGTAGAGATAATAAAGATCCTTTTCCGCTATATCCGCACGGTAGAAATCCACTCTCGCAGAATCCTTGGCGATACCGTCAAGTGCGGAAATCAGCTTATCCATGATGGGCATAAGCACCTTTTCGGAGTTTTCCTCGCAATAGATTGCGTGCTTATCCGACCAGATTATAAAGTCGGTCAGATATCTGCCCTTGGAGGCTTCAACAATTGCTTCCCTTTTGACAAGATTGTCGATCCGCTCCTCGATATAGAATGCCGGAACTCCGGTGAGCTTTGCCAGCTCCTCAACGCTGCACGGATTTTCATAGCAGTAATAAAGGATGTTCTGAGATAATCCGTCGTCGATATATTGCGACGGGAACGGGATGCTATCTCCGTTGAAATTGCCGCTTCCATATATGCCTAACCTCATTTTTACAGGTCTTAATGCCGATTCTTCCATCTGTATGCACTCCTTTTTCAGTTTTTTCCTTGCTTCGGACAGCCTCCATGTAACAGTCCCCTCCGGCAGACCTAACCTTTGGGATATCTGCTTAGTTGAAAGACCGTCGTAGTAGTAAAGAATGATGATCTGACGGTAGGCATTAGAAAGCATGGATATTTTCTGCCGAAGACTGTCATAAAGCTCGTCGTTCGGCTCTTGACTGAAGGCTTCTTCTAACATCTCGGTGGGGACGTTGTAGCAGTATACAGCTCTTTGCCTGCCGGCAGTCCTGCGAAAGCGCTTGGTCACGTTTGCGGCAACTCCCCAAAGCCACGGCTCAAAGCTTTCTTTGTTCTTAAGACCGGAAAGCCCCTGCAGCGCCGCAAGCAGTATCTCCGACGAAAGCTCGTCAGCCTCATCATCGGTATACGTCTTGTTAACGGCGTAGCCGTAAATCCGTTCAACGTAGTCTTCTAATATCCTTTTGTCGATTTCCATGCCTTTCTGCCTCCCTTCACCTATAAAGTGCATATCAAACGTGTTTCATTGGGTACATGAAAGAAAAAATTTTGACCGGCGGAAGTATTCTCACCGGTCAAAACATCATCATGCCGTAAATTGTTTAGTCTGTATAGCCCACCGCCAGAACCTGCAAATCGCACTTGGGATTGCTTTCCTTTGCGGTAATTTCTATCCTATAGTCGCCCACCTCGTGGCTCTTATGAAGCTCACCGATGGTCGAACACATCCAGCCGCCCTGAACATGCTCGTCAAACTCCTTGGTTGCAACAAGCTCGCCGTTGAAATAAACCTTGCAGACTAAAACACCAAAGCTATCGCTTCCGGCACTCGGATAAACCACATAGGCGTGTCTGCCGGTAAATTCAAAGACTATAGGCTCGTTTGCTTCGTCAAACTGCTTTGTCCAGCCGTTCGGGAAATGATCGCCCGTGCTTCCCTTTTTCCACGAACCCTTGGTTTCGTCGGTAAGCTCATAGCTGTTCTTGGTTAAAAGATGGGCGTTTTCATAGAAGCCGTCAAACAGTCTTTCAGGCATAGTAACGTCCGCTTCGGGTGCGGGAAGCCTGTTTACCTCGTCATAGAAATAATTTATAAAGCCTGCGATAACCTCGCCGCCATAAGCTGTGGGGTGGGTGTAGTCGCCGGAAAATTCCTCCCACTTCATTGCGCCGTTGTCGAACAGATAGGTTATGCCGTCGGCATAGCTGATCATCGGGAGGTCATAGTGCTTGCCGATTTCCTTTTTCCAATCCTGAGATGTTCCGCCGTCCTGCATTCTTGCAAACAAAAGAATAACCGCCGGCTGGGTCTTATATTCAAGACAATCCCTTAGAAGGCTTTCAAAGCCGTCCTTGTCGCTGCTGCCTCCGCCATCGTTTACGGCGTATTCGATGAATACTATATCCGGCTCGTATGACAAAACATCATCCTCACACCTCAGCGCGCCCAGCTTCGAGCCGGTTCCCCTGTAGCCCGAATTGAAGTAGTGGACGTTTTCGCCCTTGCCCTTTGCAAAGGTATCTCTGAAATAGTTGTAGGTGCGCTTGGCGTATCTGTCCTCAAGGTCTAAAATATCGCCCTCGGTTATCGAGCCGCCAAGATATACTATATTAACGTCCTCGCCCTTCTGAGCTTTTTCTATTGCCTTTTTAAGACGGTAGGTATTTCCCATCTGAGTCAGCGACTTAATCTTTGCGTTGTTCATATACTCCTCTTTTGAAGAGGGATTGTCTATCCATTTAAGCTCCACGCCCGTAGCTCCTTTCCCACAGCCTGCAAATATCCCCGCGGTTATAACCGCGGCAAGCAGTACAGCTATTAATTTCTTCATAATGTAATTTTCCTTTCAAAAAACGATAAAATCAGCTGCTTTGCTTCTACCGTGAACCGGTTTGCAGAGCAGCCGCTATTATCGGATTAATTATCAGCCGACTTTAAGCTGATTATCAGTTGACGATAGTCTTTTCGGTTTCCTTATCGAAGATATGGATTCTGTTAGCGTCCAGCGCGCAGGTGATAACATCCTGAGGTCTTGCGGTGGAGCGGTTGGAAACACGAGCGGTGAGGTTGATGCCTTCGCAGGTGAGGTAGAGATAAGTCTCCGCGCCCATCATTTCGGCAACGTTAACGGTTGCTTCGATGATACCGGTCTTAGCGGAGGAAATGAACATCTCCTCATCATGGATACATTCGGGACGAACGCCGCAGATGATTTCCTTGTTGAGATAAGGAAGCAGAACTTCTTCGTTAACCTTGGATTCGGGAAGCTCGATATAGAACTTTCTTCCTCTTCTTTCCTTGGTATCCTCGGAACCGAACTCAACGTTGTACTTGCCGTCGATCTTGACGAGCTTAGACTCGATGAAGTTCATCTGAGGAGATCCGATGAATCCTGCAACGAACAGGTTAGCAGGGTAGGAATAAAGGGTCTGAGGAGTATCGACCTGCTGAATGAAACCGTCTTTCATAACAACGATTCTGTCAGCCATGGTCATAGCTTCGGTCTGGTCATGGGTTACGTAGATGAAGGTGGTACCCAGTCTCTTATGTAACAGAGCGATTTCGGTTCTCATCTGAGCTCTCAACTTAGCGTCGAGGTTTGACAAAGGCTCGTCGAGTAAGAACACCTGAGGCTCACGTACAAGTGCACGTCCTAAGGCAACACGCTGTCTCTGACCGCCCGAAAGAGCCTTCGGCTTTCTGTCGAGCAGGTGGGAAATGTCGAGGATTCTTGCAGCTTCTTCAACCTTGCGGGCAATCTGGTCTTTGGGGGTCTTTCTGAGCTTAAGACCAAACGCCATGTTTTCAAAAACTGTCATATGGGGATACAGAGCGTAGTTCTGGAATACCATCGCGATATCTCTGTCCTTAGGAGCGATATCGTTAACAAGTCTGTTACCGATATAAAGCTCGCCGTCGGTGATTTCCTCAAGTCCGGCAATCATACGAAGAGTTGTAGACTTACCGCAGCCTGAAGGACCAACGAAGATGATAAACTCCTTGTCCTTAACTTCAAGGCAGAAGTCTGATACGGCTACAACGCCGCCCGGATATTTTTTGTAAATGTGCTTAAGTGATAAGCTTGCCATTAAAAGGCCTCCTTGCCGATTTATAATACTAACTAAATACTTAGCTTAGTCATACCATTATTATAGCTGTTTGGGAATAATATCACAAGTGTTTTTTTTACTAAACTTAACCTCAAACCTTTATTTAATTTGACGGAAAGCGGGCAAAACGACTTATTTTTTGCCTAAAACCAGTTTTTCGACCTCAAAATCTGCAAGCTCTCTTGCTTTTCCGACAGCCAACTCAGGGTCAAGCGCAAGTCCGCCTATCATTACCCTTTTAAGATATACAACGCTGTTTCCAACAGCCTCAAACATTCTTTTCACCTGATGATACATTCCCTGATGTATAATCACAAAGCACTCGTTTGCCATATCGCAGGCTTCAAGCTCAGCCGGAAGGCATTTTGTGCCGTCCTCCAGCACTATTCCTTCAGAAAACAGCCGCGCCTCCGTGCCGTCAAGAGATTTAGCAAGCCTTACAAAGTATTTTTTTGGGACATGGCTTTTAGGAGAAAGCATTCTGTGTGCAAGCTCGCCGTCGTCGGTGATAAGCGTAAAGCCCTCGGTATCCTTGTCCAGCCTTCCGGCAGGAAAAAGCCCCGAACGCCGAAGTTCGGGCGGCAGAAGCTCCAAAACAGTCGCGCTCAGCCCGTCGCGGGTGGCGCATACCACCCCGGCGGGCTTGTTGAGCATTATATAAAGGTTCTTTTTGTAGCTTATTTCCCTGTCCCCGACCGTCACGCGGCTTGCTTCGAGGTCGATTTTTATGTCCGACGAGCGCACAGGCTTGCCGTCAACGCAGACATATCCCCTTTTGCATAGATTTTTTACCTCGCTCCGCGATATATCCACGAGCTGAGATGATATGAACTTATCCAGCCTCATAAGCGGCATATTTTTCACTTCCTTTTTAGAGATGCACCAAACAAAAGCCGGGCGTTTACGTCCATAAATTGTAAGCATAATTTGAATATTTGCAGACACATCCCGGCAAATCATTCTCCGACAAACAACGGAGTAAACGCAATGCGCGACGGCAAACAAAAGTACGGCGATTACAATGTATCAGCCGTCGCCTTGGCTAATCCCTGCATAAAGCCGCCCAATTCGGTGCAGCAAACATCCCCGCCGATAAGCTTGGAATCGCAGATAATAAGATTTGCCACGATATTCGGTCTTGAATCGCCGTAGTTGTACACCTCATAGGTGTAGATTTCGGCATTCTTGCCGCGGTATTTGTCTAAATCGAACCCTTGCTGAAGCTGAAGCTTGTTATACTCGGCATAAACGTCGTTCCACTCCTGCGGGATTATAACGCTTCTTACATCTATGGGCTTGTCGGAAATCTCCCAGCCCAAATCCTTAAGAAACGCCGCCTGCTCCGCCTCGGACGACAAAACCGTTCCGCTCGGTGCCATAACCCTGTTGAACACGTAAACAGCCGCAAGAGCTATCACCAGTGCGACAAGGATTATGCCTAAAATCCGCGCGATTTTTTTAATCTTGATGGTCTTTACAAACATAAAAGCTTCCTCCAAATGTCTTTTTGGTGAAGTATATGCTTGTATCGCTTAAAAAAGTACTTGCTAAGGCGATTAATGCGCAAATTGGCTGTTGTAAAGAGTCGAATAGAAGCCGCCCTTTTCCATCAGCTCGGCATGAGTTCCCTGCTCCACTATGTTGCCGTCACGCATTACAAGTATAACGTCCGCACTCATTATGGTTGAAAGACGGTGAGCCACAACAAAGCTTGTTTTGCCCTGCATAAGCTTTTCAAAGGCGCGCTGCACACGTATCTCGGTCTTGGTATCTATTGATGATGTTGCTTCGTCTAAAATCAGCATCGGCGGTCTTGCAAGCATTACCCTTGTTATGCACAAAAGCTGCTTCTGACCTGCCGAAATGCTGCCGCCGTCCTCCCCGATAACGGTATCATATCCCTGCGGCAGACGCTTTATAAAGCTGTGAGAATGAGCCGCCTTAGCCGCTTCTATCATTTCCTCGTCCGTAGCGTCGGGTCTTCCCATCTTTATGTTTTCGCGGATGGTTCCTGATTTCAGCCAGGTCTCCTGCAAAACCATTCCGTAGGACGAACGCAGCGATTTGCGGGTGATATCCCTTATGTCCTCCCCCTCGACGCTGATTGAGCCTGAATCAACATCATAGAACCTCATTAAAAGATTTATAAGTGTGGTCTTTCCGCAGCCGGTAGGACCGACAATAGCTATCCTCTGACCCGGCTTGACGCTGAGATTGAAGTTTTGAATAAGCTTTCTTTGCGGAACATAGCTGAAGCAGACGTTTTTAAGCTCGACATTTCCCTCTGCATTTCCGATTTCCTTGTTGCCGGCGTCCGAAACCTGCGGCTCGGCGTCTATAAGGTCGAAGATTCTCTGAGCGCAGGCAAGAGCGTTCTGAAGCTCAGTCACAACGCCACTTATCTCATTGAACGGCTTGGTGTACTGGTTTGCGTAGTTTAAAAGACAGCTCAGGCTTCCCACGCTGATAGCTCCGCCAACCACCGAGAAGGCACCTCCCAGACCCACCGCGGCATAAACAACCGCGTTTACAAACCTTGTGGTTGGGTTTACAAGAGACGAAAGGAATATCGCCTTGGTAGAGGTCTTTGTCAGCTCGTCGTTGACCGAAGCAAAGCGGTCGTGGCTTCTTTGGGTGTAGTTATAGGCGTTGACAACCTTCTGCGAGCCTATCATCTCATCTATTAGTGCAGTCTGCCTTCCTCTTATCTGCGACTGCTTTTTAAACAAATCGTAGGTGGATTTTGAAACGAATCTCGCCACAAACAGCGAAAGCGGAGTTAAAACAACCGCGATAACGGTTATTTTCCAGCTGATTGTAAGCATGAATATAAGCGTTGCGATTATAGTCACCATGCCTGTAAAGAACTGCGAAAAGCCCAGCAGTAAGCCGTCCGCAAGCTGGTCTACATCCGCAATAACACGGCTTACAAGCTCGCCATGCGGGTGCGAATCGATGTATTTCAGCGGCAGAATCTCAATCTTTTTAAAAGCCTTGTCCCTGATATCGCGCACGGTTTCAAAGGTTATGCGGTTGTTTACAATGTTCATTATCCACTGCATAGCCGCCGCGGAGGCTGCCACTATGCCTGCCTTTGTAAGATATTTAACAACGGCTTCAAGGTTGACCCCGTTTTCTACTATATTGTCAATAGCGTCGCCGAAAATTATTGGGACATAAAGCGTGAGTATCACCGAAGCGGTGGCAAGCATGATGGACAGCACCATCAGCGCGCTGTATCTGCCAAGCATATGAATAAGTCGTTTAACCGTACTCATGCGCTTTCGCCTCCCTTCGAGCTTTTTACCTGCGACTCGTACAGTTCCTTATATTCGGGACAGCTTTTTAAAAGCTCGTCGTGAGTTCCCAAGCCCACCGCTCTGCCGTCCTCCAAAACCATTATCCTGTCTGAGTGCATAACGGCTGATACTCTTTGCGATACCATTATGACCGTCGGCTTAAAGTCAAGCTCGGCTATGGATTTGCGCAGAGCCGCCTCGGTTGCATAGTCGAGTGCCGATGAGCTGTTGTCTAAAATGAGAATTTCGGGCTTTCTTACAAGTGCCCTCGCGATGGACAACCGCTGCTGCTGTCCGCCCGAAAGGTTCTTTCCGCCCTGCTCGACTATAAAGTCAAGACCTTCAGGCTTGGAAGCAACAACGTCCGCCGCCTGAGCCGAGCTTACCGCCTGAGAGATTTCCTCGTCGGTGGCGTTTTCGTTTCCCCAGCGGATATTATCCCTTATGCTGCCGTTGAAAAGCACGGTTTTCTGCATTACCACCGCAACGCTTTCACGCAGAGCCTCCTGCGAGTAGTCCTTAACGTCAACGCCGTTTATCTTTACTTTTCCTGCTGTGCAGTCGTAGAATCGCGGAATAAGGCTTATAAGAGTGGTTTTGCCGCAGCCTGTCGAGCCGATAACGCCAAGCGTTTCGCCCTTTTTGATTTTCAGGTTTATATCCTCAATCGAAGCTGCCGAAGCGGAGGCGTATTTAAAGGACACGTTTTCCATCTCAACGGCGTATTCGCTGTTTTCATCTCCTGATGATACGCTTCCGTCCTCCATTGAGGGGGTAATATCCAAAACAGCCTGAATCCTGTTTCCGCAGGCAACGCTTTTTGTTATGCTGATAATAAGGTTTGCAAGCTTTACAAGCTCGACTAAAATCTGCGACATATAGTTATACAAAGCTATAACCATGCCCTGAGTAAGCCTGCCATTATCCACCTCTATCGCGCCGCGGTATAAAAGAAGGATTATTCCCAGATTGACTATAACATATGTCATCGGGTTCATGACAGAGGATATCTTGCCAACGAACTTCTGAATCTTAGCCAGACTTTCGTTTTTCTCGACAAAGTCGGCTGTTTCGCTTTCCTCCATGCAAAATGCCCTGATTACCCTTGCTCCTGCCAGATTTTCCTTGGTCTTTAGTAAGACCTTGTCAAGCCTTGCCTGAACCTTTGCATAAAGCGGAATACTTACAAGCATTATTCCGAAGACAACAACCGACAGCGCAGGTATAACTCCCACAAATATCAGTGCCGATTTAACGTCGATAGTAAACGCCATAATCATCGCGCCGAAGACTATTATCGGCGAGCGCATTAAAAGGCGGAGAGTAAGATTAACGCCGGTCTGCACCTGATTTATGTCGTTTGTCAGCCTTGTTATAAGGGTAGAGGTGCCAAGCCTGTCCAGTTCGGCAAAGGAAAGCGACTGGATATGGTCAAAAAGTGCCTGCCGAACGGTCGATGAAAAGCCCACCGCACCCTTTGCGGAGAAATACTGCGCCGTTAATGTGCTTGCAAGACCTATCGCGCCGAAAAGTATCATAATTCCGCACATTCCGACAATATAGCCCTTGTTGCCGGATGGTATGCCAACGTCTATGATTTTTGCAACTACCAGCGGCACCAAAAGCTCGAAAATCGCTTCGATTATCTTGAAAACAGGAGCGCATATTGCCTCCACACGGTAATTCTTAAAATATTTCAACAGCTTTTTCAAGAAAAAGTCTCCCCTTATAATGTTTTGCGCCGCCCAATATAAATATCAAGCGGCGCGAAATTAACGCAGTTTTAAACGGTGGTGCGGATTATTCCACACTGATAATATAGTAGTAAACCGGCTGTCCGCCGCTGATAAGGCTTATATCCATGCGCGAGCCGAACTTTTCTTCAACTCTTGCGCGAAGCGACTCAGCGTCGGCGTCGGAGATGTCCGAGCCGTAGATGATGGTTATAAATTCGCTGTCCGAATTTATCATCCGCTTTATCAGCCTGTAGGCTGCCTTTTCGGTCTCCTTTTCTACAAAGGAAAGCTTGCCGTTGTCAAGCGCCAATATCTCTCCCTTGTGGATTTCCTGACCGTCAAATTCGCTGTCCCTTGCGGCAAAGGTTATCTGACCGGTCTGAACCCGCTCAAACGCCTTTGTCATGCCGCTGCGGTTGGCATTGAAGTCGGCAAAGGAATCAAATGCAAGCAAAGCCGAAAGTCCCTGAGGGATGGTTCTTGTCTGCAAAACGCAGACCTTTCTGTCGGCAAGCTTAACCGCCTGTTCCGCCGCCATGATGATGTTTTTGTTGTTGGGAAGCACAAATACGGTTTCAGACGGGCAGGACTGTATCGCCGCTAAAATATCCTCGGTGGAGGGATTCATGGTCTGACCGCCCTTAACTATGCAGTCGGCACCCGCGTCCTTGAACATTGCCTCAATACCGTCGCCTGCGGCTACTGCCACAAATCCGAACGGCTTTTCGGGAGGAACCGAAACATAAGCCTTTTTCGAGCTTGAAACGGTGACCTTGTTTTCCTTCTGCTTGGCTTCGTGCTGATAGCGCATATTCTCTATCTTGGGAAGGTTGATCGAGCCGAACTCCAGACCCTTTTCAATAGCAAGTCCGGGATTGTTGGTGTGAACATGAGCCTTTATTATCTCGTCGTCGTCAACCACAACAACGCAGTCGCCTATGGATTCAAGATAAGCGCGGAGCTTTATGGGATCCTCGCAGTCCTCGTTTCTTTTTACTATGTATTCGGTGCAGTAGGTGAAGTGAATATCCTCGTCGAAGCTGCCCACAACAGAAGCAAACGTTTCTATTGTGACAGGCTCTGCTGCCTTTTCTTCATCGTCGGCAACAATTCCCTTGCCCTCGAAAACGCTTCCCATAGCTCGCATCATTATGCAAAGACCCTTTCCTCCGGCGTCCACAACTCCCGCCTTTTTAAGGGTGGGCAGAAGGTCGGGGGTGGTATCAAGCACTCTTTCAGCCTCGGCGCATACCTCGCTCCAGAAGACCGGAATATCGGTGACAGTCTCACAAATCTCCCTTGCCCTTACCGACGCAAGCCTTGCAACCGTTAAAATAGTTCCCTCGGTGGGCTTCATAACCGACTTATATGCGCGCGCAACGCCTGTTTCAAGCGCCTCGGTCAGCAAAGCGGTATCCGCTTCCTTCTTACCTGCCAAAGCCTTTGAAAAGCCCTTACCTAAAATCAGCGAGGTTATAACGCCGGAATTTCCCCTTGCGCCCCTTAAAAGCGCGGATTCCATAACCTTTGCAACCTCTCCGACTCCAACGCCGTCTCCCATTAAAACAAGCTCTTTTCTGGCATTGCCAAGGGTCATCGACATATTTGTGCCGGTGTCGCCGTCCGGCACCGGGAAGACGTTTAACTCGTCGACCCTTTTCTTATTCTTGGATATGCTGTTGGCAGCGCTTATAAATGCGTCTCTTAAAACACTTCCGCTTATCATTTCCGACTCTTCTCCTTTATATTACGATTCCATACCGTCAACAAAAACGTTGATTTTATTTACCGCTATTCCGGTTTCGCTTTCAACAACATATCTTACCTTGTTGATGATGCTGTCGACAATAGCGGAGACATTTATTCCGTAGGTGACGAATATATGCAGATCTATCACCATGTGATTGGTGCCCTTTGGAACCGTTACTCTCACTCCGTTTTCGATGGAGGTCGCGCCTAAAAGATTTGTTTTAACTCCCTGCCTTGCGCCCACAGGATTCATTCTTACAACGCCGAAGCAGCTCGCGGCAGCGTGTCCTATAAGTGCGGTAAGGTAGGAATTTGTGATATTTATTGTGCCTAAATGATTATCTATTTTTATCATAAAGTCCTGTCTCCTTCCTAAAGCAATATGCCGGTTAAATCCATATTACGTCTATCTTAATTATCATATCACATTGCGCCGCCGATTTCAAGGTCAGAGACAAAATTTATCGCCAATACTTAGAAATTTGTGAGTTATACTTAATCTAAGTCTGAAAAATCACCAAAAATCAGGTGCAAAATCCATCTTGCTGCGGTTCCACGCCTGATTTTTCGGTGCGATTTCAGACAAAATCGGCGTTTTTCATTATCTGCGGTTGGTGTCGTCGGTATATTTTTTCAGATTTACATTCACCTCAAACGCCGTGTTCTGCACGATTGCCTCAATATTCCTGCTGTTTTCGGAGTAATACCTGTTTTCGTATTTTTTAAGAAGCCTTTCTATGTCTAAAACGTCGGTTCCGGCAGCGGCTGTTTTCTGATAGGCAAGCCGGCAGTATTTAAAAAGCTCGTCCTGCGAAAGCTCCTTTATATCCTTGTGACCTTTGCCGCAGGGGTCGTCTTTCACCTTAAGCTCGCCCATAATCTCCACCTTTATCAGCGGAAAGCCGTTTTCGCCGATGGTGGCTTTTCTTTTAACCTTGGTTATGCTTGCTTCCGCAACGACAAGCTCGTCTCCCTGCGGAATCACCATCATAACGCTTTGCGCCCTTCCCACAAGCAAACATATCCCCTTTGCCTCTTCAGGGCTTATATATCCCGACGGCGTGCCGTTTGATATCAGCGCGGTTTTAAAAACGCCCACCGCCTTGTCATAAACCGTAGTGTCGTCTCCTCCGCCGCCCGAATTTTCAAAGGGCTTTGCGGACAAAACCGGCATTACAAAGGAGGTATTTCCGCTTTTGAAATGGCTTCCAACGTCGATAAGCTTTGAAGGGATTGTTCTTGATTCCTTTGCGCAGACGTATACCATCTCGTTCAGCAGCTCGGCGACGGCTGTTCCGTGTTCCAAGGACATACCGGTTATCTCGCTTGCCTTTCCGTCGGCAAGGACAACGTTCATTCCCATATATATATCACAGTCGTCATAAAAATATGACATCAGCCCCGAAATATCCTTTCCGGCAAAGTCCGAGCCTAAAACAATAAGCTCCATGTCGCCGATGAACACTTCCTTGCCGGTCTGCCGCTCAAGGCTTTTCAGCGCCTCGTATACCGAGCGCCCATAGGTAGTTATGGTTATAATGTTCTGACCGGTGGCGTCTACGGGTCCTCCGCCCTCCGGAGGCTGAGCCTTAAACACCTGCCAGCTCATCTCATAAACGTCCTCGTCAACAGGGTCTATTCCGATTGCGTGAACCACCAGCCGCAGCCTTACGTCGATAAACGATGAGCATCCGCAAAGGCTGAGCGCAAAAACTGCGGCAATCAAAAGCAGGGCGAATTTTCGCAACATTTTAATCTGTACCTCCTGAATCTTCTTATAAGCAAAGCCGCAAGCGGCAGGATTATACCCAGTACAACTATTCCCAGCGATTTTATTACAAACGCCGTTTCATTGTTGTAATCCACCTTGTTGTAATACGAGAACAGAGCGCCGCATATCACTGCCAGAACCGAAACAGCCAACGGAAAAAGCTTTCTTTCTCTTCCCGCCGTCTTTGAAATAATAAACAGGTAAGCTCCGTTGACGGTAACGCAGTTGAACGTCCAGACAAGCATATTTATGGCGTCGAAGTGCTGGATAAAATCGGTCTTTGCATAGGCTCCGAGCGCAAGCATGGGATATCCTATAAACACCACAAAATCGCGGAGCATAAGAATAAGCATAAGCAATAAAAACTCTAAAATGACAAGCTTTGAAATAAGATAAGCCGCAACCGTCTTTTTAACGCCGCCCCTAAGGTATGGCGCAAGGCTTGCAAGCATCGGCAGCCACCAGCTCGATGATAAATCCCTGACTGCGTATTCGAGCATATTCGGAATATCGCTTGCTGTCACAGGCAGAAGATTAAGGGTATCCAGTCTTCCCTCGCTGACTGCCGACATAAGAACTACCAGCGCGATTATCGAAGCAAATACAACTCCTGCCGCGCGAGCCAAAGCCTCGATTCCAAGCCATGCACAGTATCCGGCAGAAATCGCAAGCACAGCGATAATAACCGGCACCACCGCAATCTGGGGAAACTCCACGCTCATGAACTTAGAAAAGTTGTTGACCGTGCCTGAGGATATATACAAAAAGTATACTGCATACAAAAGCCTTATTGCTCCCGCTCCTTTTTTGCCGCCGATTTCCGCGGCAATATCCGCGGATGTGTCCGCTCCGCCGTCGGAGATATAGCATACCAGCGGGATGCTTGCCGGAATCTCAATAGCCGTGGTCAGAAGCACAGTTAAAAGCATTTCCGTTCCGGGACGTCCGGAATAATATATCATGGTGTGCATAATCCGCGCAAGTATCAGTAATGCATACATCTGCCACGGACTTATTTTACTGCTGCTTTGTGGCATCCATACCTCCCGAGCCGTTAAGCTCCTCAATCAGAACATTCTGCCTTTCCATCCTCTTAAAGCCAACGCGGGTTATAACATCACGCAAAGCCTTGAAGGTAAATGGCGATATCGGCGAAACATAGGGAACGGCAAAGCAATCGGTTGCGCAGGCGTTCACAAGGGTTATAACTATCATAACGGCTATTCCGAAAAATCCCAGAGTGCCGCCCAATGCCACGCCCGCAATCCTTAAAATTGTGGTCTGCGGGTTAAGGCTGGGCAGAACAAACGAGCTTGTTGCGGTTATTCCTATTATGATAAGGAGCGGCGCGGAAATAAGCCCGCTTGAAACCGCAGCGTCGCCTATAACAAGTCCTCCCACGATGGAGACAGCTCCGCCAACCGCCTTGGGAAGCCTCAGCCCCGCCTCGCGCAGGATTTCAAACATCACTATAACAATCAGCATTTCGGCTATCAACGGATAGGGCGTGTTCTCCTCCGAGGCTATAAGGCTTAAAAGAAGTACCCTTGAAAGCACTGCGGGGTGAAATACCGCCGAAGCCACGTACAGCCCCGGCAAATAGGAGGCAATAAAAAAGCAGATATACCTTATCCACCGCTGATAGCAGGCAAAATAGGGCTTGTCCTCGTAGTCGTCCACCGTCTGGAAATTCTCTATAAACAGCGTTGGGCAGACTACCGCATACGGCACACCATCTATAAGAATACCTATCCTGCCCTCGTTTATCTTGGCTATCAGAACGTCGGGGCGTTCGGTGGTGGAGGCTCCAGAAAAGAAGGAGCCGCTGTTCGGCGACACAAACGGCGAAATGCTGCCGCTTGTCAGTATCAGCGGAAGCTTTATCTGCTCCAGCCGCTTTTTGACCTCTTTTCTTAGCTTTTCGGGAGTTCTGCCCTCTATATATACCATGCACAGCTCGGTGTTGCTCAGCTTTCCTGATGTTACAAGCTCAAACCTCATCTTAGGATTTTTCACCCTTCGCCTTATAAGAGCCATGCTGGTGCGCATACTGTCGGAAAGAGCTTCGTGGCTGCCCTTTATATCCGCCTCGCTTTCGGGCGAGGATACGCTCTTTTTGTCAAAGCCCTGCGCGCTTATTGCCATCGCCTTGGGTATGCCGTTTACCATTACTATGGCAAATCCTGCGCAGAGCTTTTGTGCGGCGTCGTTTAAATCGGAAAGCTCCTTCTGCTCTGCCGAGAATATGCCTTCCTTGGCGATAAATTCATAGACGTTCTCAGCCGTCGCGCATATGCGCGAATACTCCATCAGCGGGTCAAACAGCATTTTTGCAAGGTCTTTAGAGGACACCATGCCTTCAAGAGTAAGCACCGCGCACCTTATGCCGGATATTCTCACCCTTACTATGTTGAGGTCGGCGGAGGAACCGAAAATCTTTTTGATTTCGGCAAGGCTCCTTTCCAGACGATTATATATCGGCGTTTTTTCCTCTGACTGTGCCATAGGGGTCATCATTCCCTTCCTTTATTTTCAATGGTATTCTTGCCACGTCATAGAAAAAATATTCTGCCGCAGGGTAATATTTTCAAAATATCAGGTAAAAATATCATACGATATTTGTTTATACTAATTATCAATCAGCCTGTAGCCAAAGCCGACAGATAAAATAAGACCAATC
>USEH01000024.1 GCA_900553675.1 uncultured Ruminococcus sp.
CAGCCGCTACCGCGACTTAGCCGACCAGTTGAATTAAAATCAATCGCCCCGGCGCAGACGGTCCTGCGCCGGGGCATTTTCCTATGTAAGTTGGTCAGGGCTCCATCATCAGGCGGATGATCTGCCGGTCGCGCGGGGAGAGGTTGTCGAGCGCGCGCATGATGATGCGGCGGTCCTCGTTTTCCTCGATGCTGCGGTAAACGTAGTCGTTCTCGGTTCCCAGCAGGTCGGACAGCAGCAGTTCGTTGCCGTCCCAGTCGATGTTGAGCGGCTCGTCTATAGATATCTCGCTTCGCTGCTGAGTTGTTTTGCGCAGATACATTAATATCTCGTTTTCAATACAGCGCGAAGCGTAGGTTGCAAGCTTTATATTCTTCTCGGGGTTAAAGGTGTTTACCGCTTTTATAAGACCTATTGTTCCGATAGAAACAAGGTCCTCTATCCCTATTCCGGTGGACTCGAACTTTTTGGATATGTACACTACCAAGCGCAGATTGTGGGTTATAAGTTTTTCGCGGGCGGCTTTCGGATTTTTCTCCAAGAGTTTGAATACCTCCTGCTCTTCGCTTGGCTTAAGCGGCGGCGGAAGCGATTCCGAGCCGTTTACATAATCGAGCGGATCATGCCCGAACAGTAGTTTTATTTTTTCAAAAATAATTTTAATCAGCATTGATTTTTTCTCCCATCAACAAAGTATTTTCGGATTGAAAACCGCGCGTTTATCGCCCTTTTCCATAAAAGCGACTAATGCAAACGCCTCGTTTATGCTTCCTGTTTCGTTTTCAATTTGAATGCTGTCCGGCATGAAGGCGTATAGCAGACCATCCGAATCAACGGTGGAATACGGAACGGCATACACGCCCTTACTCTCAGGTGGAGAGAAGTCGATCCCGGTACATATAACTACAGGTCTGCCGCTTATCAGCTCGGTAACGGTATTTCCGGTGTCGGCAACGCCGTCGAGCGAGAAGCTTCTTCCGCCGACTGTTATATTTACTCTATACGAATGACTGATATCGCACACTCGCGAAGTGAAATGCGAAACAATCACGATTGCAACGTATACAACAGCTGTCAAAACAATAAGCTCCGAAAGCGGGATGTCGAAATAATAGCTTGCCCCGCTGAAATATATCACCCTTGTTTTAAGAAGCGACTGCACAAGATAGATTACTCCGCCGAAAAGGATATTGACCGCCGCGAACATTGCAAAAGCCACCGCAAGCTTCTTTTTTGACATATTCTTTTTTAAAAATACTGCGCCGGCCGCAAGTATGACTATGAGCAGCTTTGCAAATACGATCAATGCAGCCGCAATTGTGCCCGCTGGCTTAATCAGTATCAAAAGAGATGATAGTCCCCCTATCGCGGCACCGATTGCAAGACGTATCGCGGGGGCGTTTATCCGCGCAAGGCGTGAGGTTATCAAAAGCATTATCCAGCTAATATATGTATTAACGATAACAAGAGTGTCAAGGTAAATCGTCATAATCATCACCGATATAATTGTAGTCCTGCCGGCATAAGATAATTGTCGAAACACAAATGACGATAATTTTTCCCGAAGCATAAAAATCAGCGCAGAGCCGACGAAACACGGTTCTGCGCTGAAGCTATTAAAATTATGCCTCTTTGCTCTTATATATCTTAACGGATATCGTTATTGATATTACAAACATAACTATCGCTATGATTATCGCTGATAATATCAGCAAAACGGGAGATTCTAAAACGCTTGTGATAAGTGCATTGTTTTCTATCGGTAACTTTGTGATAAGAAGCAAAGTCACTAAAAAGCCTGCCACAGGGATTATAAAGAACGCCCTTCCCTTGATAGAACCGAATTTGTAATATCCGGGCAGCTGAATCGCCGTGTAAATGCCAAAAAGCAATATGCCCATAGCAGCGGCACTTATTAAGTCGGAAGCAGTAAGGCGTTCTCCCAATGCTATTAACACGGCAGGTTGAAAAATTAATGAAACAATCAGCGCAATTAAACCCATGATTATTATATAGATATACCGTCCGATTACAATTTCACTTTTTCTTACAGGAAGAATTCCATAAAGCCTTTCCATGGAGTTCTTTTCGGAAATGGTAAACGAATATCCGGTCATCATGGCGATAAAATACATTGCAAAGGAAACTCCCACCATCAGAGAACGGTTAATCGCTGCAAAGAACGTTGGAAACAGCATTACAAAACACATTGTTTTAAGATATGGCTTTAACAGAGAAAAATCCAATTTTGCTGATTTAATTACATTACTCATACTGTTCACCTTTCTTTGCGGTAAATACAACTATATCATTTATTGCTGCCGGCTCGATATCCAAGTATGCAAAAGGCTTGATATCCTCAGTTTTTATAAGAGCTTCAAATCCGGTTGAGAAGCTTCTTAATCCAATCAGCTTCTTTTTCAAGTCTTCGGTTAATTCATTACGTCCGCCCTTGATAATCCTGTACATATCCACAAATTCGTCCTTGCTGCCGCTGAAATATACCTCTCCGTTTCTGAGATAAGTGATATAGTCGGAGATACGCTCTAAATCCTCGGTGATATGAGTTGAGAAAAGTACGCTATGTTCGCCGTCTTCGATATATTCGGACAGAGTATTCAAAAGCTCATCTCTCGAAACAGGGTCGAGACCGCTTGTGGGTTCGTCCAATATCAGCAGCTTTGCGTCATACGAAAAAGCGCAGGCAAGCATAAGCTTCATCTGCATGCCCTTGGAGAGGTCTTTAACCTTTTTCGAGGGCAGAATGTGAAAGCTCTTTAAGATTTTTGCAAATTTATCGGAATCCCAGTTTTCATAGAAGCCCGACATCGATTTTCCTACATGCGAGATCTTCCATTCATCGCTGAAATAGTTTGAGTCGAAAACCACGCCAAGATTTTTCTTAGCCTCCTGCTCGTCGGCGATGTTATCAAGACCCAAAATCTTTATTTCGCCGGACTCGCGCTTTAGCATATTAAGTATAAGCTTGATTGTGGTTGTTTTTCCTGCGCCGTTCGGACCTATAAGACCCATGATATATCCTTTTGGCAGAGTAAAGCTGACATCATTCAGCCTGAAATCCTTGAATGATTTCGATAGGTTGCTAACTTCCAGATAATTATTCATCTGCTTTTTCCTCCATTAATATACTTAAAAGATGATGCAATTCTTCATCGGAAAGCCCTGCGAACCTCGCCGCAGATATTGCTTCGGTCAGGTTATTCTCGATTTTGCAGATAAGCTGCTCCTTTAAAAGCTCGGAGCCGTGCCCTAAAACAAAGCATCCCCGACCATGAATGTTCTGCACAAAGCCCTCCTGCTCCAGTTCTGTATACGCTCTCGTAACTGTCAGGACGCTTATTTTCAGCTCTTTTGCAAGAGTTCGCAGTGAAGGAAGCGCCTCGTATTCATTGAGCTCACCAGACATAATAGCAGACTTGATCTGCTGCTTGATTTGCTCGTATATTGGTATTCCGGATATGTTTGAAATTATTAGCTTCACGTTTTCCCTCCTGACCGCTACTGTTATGCTGTTATGCTATGCAGTATAACACTTATAACAGCGAATGTCAATAGGCAAATCAGATTTCACACAATTTTCATCTTTACAAAGAAAAAGTGCAGAACCCTTTCAATCGGGTTCTGCACTGTAAACAGTCTATAATATTCTATCAGTTGTTGAAGAATGCCGCAAATGCCTTATAGGCCATATAAACATCAAGCTTTGCAGTTACTTCATATGGGGCGTGCATGCAAAGCACCGGAACTCCGACGTCCACAACGTCTATGCCGAGGTTAGCGATATATGCGGCGACTGTTCCGCCTCCGCCAAGGTCTACTCTGCCAAGCTCGCTGGTCTGCCAGATAACGCCGTTGGAGTTGAAGAGGTTTCTTACATAGGATACAAACTCTGCATTAGCGTCGTTGCAGCCGGATTTGCCGCGCGAGCCGGTGTATTTGCACATGGCAACACCATAATTGCAATATGATGAGTTCTTAGGCTCGCAAACATCCGGGAAGGTGGGGTCGAAGGCTACGCTTACGTCTGCAGAAAGGCAGGACGAATTTGCAATAACCTCGGGGCAGGTTACGCCTGCGCTCTCGGCAAGCGAGAATATGAAGTATTTGAGGTATGCACTCTGAAGACCTGTATTTCCGACGCTTCCGATCTCCTCCTTGTCGGTGAGAACGGTTACGCAGGTGGTTTTGGGAGCGGTTGTTTCAAGAGCTGCCATAAGTGCGGTGTATGCGCATACTCTGTCATCCTGACCGTATGCACCGACAAGACCTCTGTCAAAGCCGACGTCTTTAGCCTTGAACGCCGGAACAGCCTCCAGCTCGGCGGAAATAAAGTCGTCCTCAACGATGCCGTACTTGTCAAACAGGATTGAAAGGATGTTAAGCTTAACTTTTTCAGAAACCTTATCGTCTCTGAACGGTCTTGAACCGATAAGAATGTTAAGCTCCTCTCCCTTTATGCCGTCTCCAAGAGTTCTCTTTGACTGCTCCTGAGCAAGGTGAGGAAGAAGGTCTGTTACCAAGAATATCGGGTCGGCTTCGTCTTCACCGATATTAACGGTTACCTTTTCACCGTCTGCCTTGAAGATAACGCCGTGAAGAGACAGCGGAACGGTAGACCACTGATACTTTTTGATTCCGCCGTAGTAATGAGTCTTTAACAGGCAAAGCTCATTAGACTCATAAACAGGGTGCTGCTTTAAGTCGAGTCTGGGCGAATCTATATGAGCGGCGTTGATTTTAACGCCATTTTCGATAGGCTCGGTGCCAAAGGTGCATAAAATTATGCTCTTTCCGCGGTTGGAGTAGTATACCTTGTCGCCGGCGGAGTACTTGTGCTTGGGGTCGTACTCTGTAAAGCCCTTTGCCTTGGCAAGCTCTATAGCTGCTGCTACAGCCTCGCGCTCGGTTTTGCCCTTGTCTAAAAATACCTTGTAGCCCTCGCAGAAATCGTCAATCTGCTTGACCTCTGCATCTGTCAGCTTCAGAATGCCGTTCTTCTTCTGAGAAAACAGCTTTTCCTGAAGCTTTTCGCCTTCTGATTTAACTTTGTTTTCCATAACTATTTGTTCCTTTCTTCAAGTTCTGAATATTTATTATATGCCCGCATTATCTTATTGACATAATGTCGGGTATTACTGCCTTTAAAATCGTTTATATTTGGGTTTTCCGCATCAACCTCGCCGGATGCTATCCACGAGGATACCTCGCCCATCCCCGAATGATACGCCGCCGCTGCAAGCTCGTAGCTTCCGAATCTGTTATACAGATATCCGAGCATAAAGCAGCCGTATTCTATGCTGTATTCCGGAGAAAACATATCGTCAAACACAAGGTCTTCCCGCCCAAGCTTTTTAGATACCCAGTCGAAGGAATCCTCTATTATCTGCATAAGACCTATCGCTCCGGCTTCGGAGACCGCATCGGGATTGAAATTGGACTCAGTTCTTATCACCGCGAACACAAACTCTTTGTCGATTCCGTATTCCTCGCTGTATCTCTCAACGATATCCTCATATTCTGTCGGATAGCTTTCGTTTTTGAACCAATATGGCATATATACGAACAAAAACACAGCAAGAAGCGCCACAAAACCAACAGCAAGCATAAAAGCGAATATTCTTTTAATCATTGAATCTCTCCCTTATGCTTTTAACCGTCGCTTCCGTTTTCGCTTCAAGAGAGTTGAAGTCGGAATCGTTTACGATTATATAGTCGGAACGCTCCTTAAAATAATCCTCGGACTTCTGCGAGCTCAGTCTGGAGCTTATAAGCTCAACCGGAATGCCGTCCCTCTCCAAAAGTCTTGCAAGCTTTATTTCCATCGGTGCGACAACGCTTATAACGCTTTTGCAAAGGCTGTCAAGACCGCTCTCAAACAAAGTCGGAGCGTCAAGCACTATTATCCTTTCGCCGCTTTGTTTCAGCGAGAAAATCTCGTCAAAAATCCTTTTAGTTATGTATGGATAGATGATCGAAGTATAGGCGTTCAGCTTTTCGCGGTCATTAAAAACTATCCCAGCAAGCTTCTGACGTATCAGAGAACCGTTTTCAACGCAGTCCGGAAAAGCTTTGCCGACCTCTTCGATAAATTCTTGGTATGCCGCCACCGCATGAGAAGCTTTGTCTGCGTCTATAACCGCAAGGTCGTTCGACCTTATCATTGCGCTGACAGTTGACTTTCCCGCGCCGCTCTGACCGGTGAGACCTACAATTGTAATGTTATCGAATAAGCTCATTAGTTTTTACCCAATTCTATGACGTTAAATCCTGCCGAGCGCAGAATTCTGTTGTAGACTGCAAGTCCCACACCGTTCTGCGAGGGACAGTGTGCGAACACCTTTTTAGCGCCCATACCGTCGAACTGCCTGAGACGTTCAAAAAGCCAATGTGCCTGCTCGTCTGCACTTTCTCCGTATGTGAGATACGGTACTCCCTCAACCGATTCCTTATCGCTGAAAACAAGGCAGAAGCAGCCGTCTGTAGAGTTTGCCCTGACGTATTCGCGAAATTGCTCTGCGCTGCCGTCCAAAAGTACAACTTCGGCTTTTGGTGCGTAGTGCTTATATTTCATTCCGGGAGAGCGCACTATTTCGCCCTCGGCAACCCGTTCCAGCACACCATGATCCACAAAAACCTTGTCCGTGATTGTTTTAAGGTCTTCATATGATATCTTTCCGGGGCGCAGAATTCTTATTCCGTCGTTTTCAAAGGCTATAACCGTCGACTCGACTCCGACTTCAGACTCTCCGCCGTCAACGATAGCGGCAATTCTTCCGTTCATATCCTCAAACACCCTTTTAGCGTTTGTGGGGCTGGGGCTTCCCGAAAGGTTTGCCGATGGTGCAGCCAACGGAAATCCGCACTTTTCTATGATACGGTGTGCGCATCTGTCGGACGGGAATCTTATTCCAACGGTGTCAAGTCCCCCACTTGTCACAAGTGGGATTCTATCGCTTTTGGGCATTATCATAGTCAGCGGACCTGGCCAAAAGCGTTCTGCGCATTTCATTGCAAGCGCTGGCACCTCTGAGGCTATGTCCTTTATCATATCCAGATCGGAGATATGAACTATAAGCGGATTGTCGCAAGGGCGACCCTTTGCTTTGAATATCTTTCTTACAGCTTCTTCATCAAAAGCGTTTGCCGCAAGTCCGTATACAGTTTCTGTCGGTATGGCTACGACCTCCGACTTTTTCAGCAGCTCTGCAGCAACTTGTATGTCATCCTCAGATGGCGACAGCATAAGAGTATCCATTAATAACCGCCCTCCTGCTGTTTTGCAAGCTTTGCAGCCTGATCTGCGGTTGCAAGAGCGTCTATCAGCTCGTCGAGCGAGCCGTTCATAATAGCGTCGATTTTATACAGCGTCAGACCAATGCGATGGTCGCTGACTCTGCCGTCGGGGAAATTGTAGGTTCTTATCCTCTCCGAGCGGTCGCCCGTGCCTATCTGAGAGCGGCGCTCGCCGGCTATGGCTTTTTCCTGCTCCTCCTGCTTCATCTCCAAAAGGCGGGAGCAGAGTACCTTCATTGCGCGTTCCTTATTCTTCTGCTGGCTTCTTTCGTCCTGACATTCAACCACCATTCCGGTCGGAAGGTGTGTTATGCGCACCGCTGATTCGGTTTTGTTGATATGCTGACCTCCTGCGCCGGACGAGCGGAAAACATCAATTCTGAGTTCCTTTTCGTCGATATTCAGCTCCACCTCTTCGGCTTCCGGCAGGACTGCAACTGTAGCTGTTGAGGTCTGTATTCTTCCCTGAGATTCTGTTTCCGGAACGCGCTGAACCCTATGAACTCCGCTTTCGTATTTGAACCGCGAATACGCGCCCTCCCCCTCTACCGAGAAGGACACTTCTTTTATTCCGCCAAGCTCGGTTCTGTTGGCGTTTATTACTTCAGTTTTCCACCTTTTGGTTTCCGCATACATTGTGTACATTCTGAAAAGCGAATTTGCAAACAGCGCAGCTTCCTCTCCGCCTGCGCCGGCACGTATCTCTATGATAACGTTGCGCGAATCGTTGGGGTCCTTCGGCAGAAGCATTATTTTTATCTCCTCGGCAAGCTTTGAAACGCTTTCCTTGGCTTCGTAATACTGCTCCTGCGCCATATCCTTAAGATCCTTGTCGGTTTCGGTGCGGATGATTTCGTCAGCCTCACGCATTGCCTCCTGAGCTTTCAGATAAGCTCGGTAAGCTTCTATAATCGGGGTGAGCTGTGAATACTCCTTCATCAAATCGCGGTACAATGAATTGTTATTTACCGTTTCAGGCATCATCAGGCGCTCGTTTATTTCGTTATATCTATCGTTGAGGGCTGAAAGCTTCTCAAACATTTTATTATCATTCCTTTATTCGTTATTGTTTTCCCTGTTGGCAGAGTCGATGCTTTTCACGTTCTTTTCGGCTTTCAGGCGAGGTATCATAAACTCGTGTCCGCAGCCGCTGCATCTAAGCTTAAAATCCATTCCGGAGCGCAAAACAAGCATCTTGTTCGACCCGCACGGATGCTTTTTCTTCATTGTCAAAACATCGCCCTTGTGTATATCCATATCGAAGCACCTCCGGTTATGTATTATTCATACTTAGCTTTTCTCACTGCTGACAATTATTTATTATAACACATTCTTTCGAGTATGGCAACACATAATTTCGTTTTTGCATAAGAAAAAAGCGCCGAATAAGCTTCGACGCTTTAATTCATCCTAATTTGGATTAGTGCTTCTTAGAGAATGCAACAGCAGCTCCGGCAACGATCATGGGAACTACAGAAAGAACTATACCTGTCGGGGGGTTGGTGTCTTCAACGGGATCATCAACAGTGGGTTCCTCGTTGTTGCCATCTTCAACGGGAATGGTATCACCGTCTTCGGTGCTCTGAGCAAAAGCTGCAACAGTGAGCATTGAAAGAGCCATGACCAAAGCCAAAAGCATAGCCAATAATTTCTTCATAATAATTTTACCTCCTTGTTTTTTGCGGAAAACAGACAAATTCTTTTAACCGCTTTGCAATACTTATTATATATTAATTTGCCCGATTTTACTATTGCCAAAATATACAATGTTTCTTTAAGATATTTATGAAAAATAAGCATTGTGCAAAAAAGCTTAAAATATTGCATTGAAATTGTAAACTTTATGTGAATTAACTAAAAGCATTTATTTAAAACTTTAACACATTAAATTATATTTGTGTTAAGAATTGCAATACAATATGCAGCACAATTTTAAATTTCAGAAAGCACATCAGGTCATCGAAAATTTTCAGAATCTATTTATTTAGATTTTTCGATTGGTTCTATATTCATGACAATAGTTGTTAATGTGTTGTTATCAAAGGAAACTGTCGTGCTGGTAAGCTTGCTGCTTTCAAAATATGTGTTTTTGGTAATATCGTCGGTATAGCTGTTGCCGTTAGGATTCTTTGTAGAGTTGAAAGTCGATGTGTAAGCCTTACCCGACTTAATTCTATAACCGTCAACCTTAAGCTTAAGCTTTTCAGTCTTACCGGTGCTGTTCAGAATCACGGTAACAAGCTTTTTGCCGTCCGGTGAGATGAACGCCGTCACATTAGAATCGGATATATGTGAGTTAGTTTCTATCCTCTTATATCCTTGCTTGATGAATTTTGAAAAATGCATCATAGTGTAATGATTTGCACGTCTCACGATTTTGGGACTGCCATAACTCTTATCCACCTGAATCAGACAATTTGCAGCGTCGGTAATCCATACTCCGTTCCAGTAAAGATAAGCTGAGATGTTTTCGTAGTTCAGCTCGTTTATAAGCTTGTTGGCATGGTCGATAAAGTCGTTGTTATACCACTCGGTCTGCCAAAGCTTATAATCCTTGCCGAATTTCTCGTATACCTCGGTATAGGACGAAGGTGTGTTCACGCTTCCGTAAAGATGGTGTGCAATAAGCCCGAAGCTGTCGGGGTCTGCCTCAATAAGAGGATCTACATACTTGCTTATGACACTTTGGGTGTCAGCCATCACCTCAGCTCCGGTGAGTATCGGAGCGTCGTCTCCGAAAGCCTCTTTAAATGCTTTGTAGACGGCAATGTGCGCCTTCCAGTAAGCACAGTGATATTTGTTCTCGGTAGGTCCTAAGTAGAAAGGAATATCATTTCTGTTCTTGCCTTGCTCGTCCTTACCCACTCCCTGAAGCTCGGTTTCGTTGGAAATCGAGAAGTAATGAACAGGGATTCCGGCTTTTTTGAACAGCTTGACAGACTCAACACAGAAATCCGCAAGCTTATCATACATATACTTGCCGTTTTTGTCCTTGGCAAGAGTATAGTATGTGTGACCCTCATTATCCTTTTTGGTTAAAGCTACAAAATCGACATCTCTGTCGTACTGACCCCAGCTTGTAACCATTACTATCGGCTCAATACCGCGCTTTACTGCGGCATCGTAATATGCCTTGTAAGCCGGATAGTTAGTATTCTCCCACACGCCTCCGTATCCTCTTACTTTGTTAAGGTCGCGGAAACGCAGGATATTGAACTCACAGTCATTAAAGATGTAATCAAAGCCTGTTTCTCTGTTATTAACAGTTGTCAGCCAGTCACCATACCACGTATACGAAGCACCCCAGCCATCCATCGTCTGATATGTAACGGAAGGGTCAAAGTTTATGCCGGGTACGCCGGATTCAGTCCATCTTACAACAATAGAGTAAACTGTATTGCCGTTGCCTCCTACGCCAAAATTGAGTACCTTTGAAAGACTGAGATTGCTTCCGTCGTCCGCGTGCTTTTTGGATGTATATGCATTTATCAGTCCGGAAGCCGAAAAGGTTGCAACCTTTTTGCCATCGGAGCTTTTGACCTTACAATCGTCGTCCGAAGCCCATGTGTAGCTGCCATTTTGCTTAATTGTATAGCTCTGCAAAAGAAGACTGAGATTTGCACTGCCGGAATAGGTTATTTCAATAATCGCGTCCTTCTTCTGAATTGCCTTAATGAACGATTCCATTTCCTGTGGCTGCATATATTGGGTTATAAATGATGGATACCAGCCGTCAAGATTTTTTTCACCTCTGAAAACCGTATGAGATAATTTCGTGACGGTTTCAGCGAATACGCCGATATTCATTGCAGAAATCAGCAGTATTGCAGACAGCAGAAGACTTATAAGCCTGAGTAATTTCTTCATAATATATGCTCCTTTAATTATGTCGTCAGCCCACCTTGTAGCCGAAGGGGTTGTTTTTCTGCCAGTTCCAAGAATCTCTGCACATATCGTCTATCCCGTATTTCGCCTTCCAGCCAAGCTCGTTGAAAGCCTTTGTTGGGTCGGAATAGTTTTCATCAACATCACCTGCACGGCGGGGACAAATTACATATTTAAGCGTTTTGCCGCACGCCTTTTCGTATGCCTTTATTACATCCAGAACGGAATATCCTATACCCGTTCCGAGATTGTAGATCTGAACTCCGCCGGAGGACTTATCAAGCTTTTCAAGAGCCTTGACATGACCGTCAGCCAAGTCGCAGACGTGGATATAGTCGCGCACTCCGGTGCCGTCGTGGGTTTTATAGTCGTTGCCAAAGACGTTTACCTGCTCTCTTCTTCCTACTGCCACCTGAGCGATATACGGAACAAGGTTGTTAGGGATTCCCTGAGGATCCTCCCCTATTCTTCCGGATGGATGTGCGCCAATGGGGTTGAAGTAGCGCAGAAGCACCACCTTCCAGTCGTTGTCGGAGGTGTGAACGTCGGTGAGAACCTGCTCGATCATGCTCTTTGTCCAGCCATATGGATTTGTACAGGTGCCTTTCGGGGCATCCTCGGATATCGGGACTTTTTCAGGTGTTCCGTAAACCGTCGCGGATGAGCTGAAAATAATGTTTTTAACATTATGAGCGCGCATAACCTTTAAAAGATTAAGGGTTCCGCCGATATTGTTTTCATAATATTCTATAGGCTTTGAGACGGATTCGCCAACCGCTTTCAGACCGGCAAAATGAATCAGTGCGGTGATATCTGGATTTTCATCAAATATTTTTTCGATAGACTTTTCGTCCATCATATCGGCTTCATAAAGCTTTACCTTTTTGCCGGTAAGCTCTTCAACTCGGCGGATCGATTCGGGGCATGAATTGGCATAGTTATCGAAAACAACAACGTCATAGCCCTTTTCCAAAAGTGCAAGCACAGTATGCGAGCCGATATATCCGGCTCCGCCCGAAACAAGTATTGACATTTAGCATTCTCCTATCATATCTATATTTTCCGGTTATTCAACCGAAATAATAAACGTTGTAACGCTCTCCGGCGGCAGAACATATGCAAACCTTTCGCCGTCAAAAACGATATTTTCAGTCTCTGCAAGATTTTCCTGCATGGTTGTGGTGTACGCTTTGATATTCTTAAGCTCGCCCGCGTCGGTAAGCTTGAAATTCTGACCATAGGTTGTAAGCGAATGGTTTACCGCGACTATAACGATCTCTCCGTCGCCCTTGAATGCCGAAACACTCACACCGCTTGCGGGATTTTCGGTAGCGCCTATTCTTATATATCCGGGACGGACGAATTTGGAGAAGTGCGCCATGCAGTAGCCGCGCTTGCTTATGGTGCCGTCCTCCTTCATAGGACCGTAAAACCTTCTTATATACCACCAGACGTATGCCTGCATGTTGCCCTCGGTCATAGCATCGGAAATGTTTACGGCGACCTCGACAGCCTCGGGCCATGTATCGGCGTCGGACGAGCTGTTCGGAACGTAAACCTCGGTCATCCAAAGCTCCTTGCCCTCGCCCTTCTGCTCGAACAGCGGGAAGCTCATATCCTTTTTCTGCGTGCCGTAAAAGTGGGTGCCGAAGATATCAACTTTAGATAAAGCATCTTTGTTATTGAGTATTTCGGTGTAAAATTCCTTGCGGTACTGAAAAGCCTCCGGAGTCATAATGCGGCAGTCTATAGCGTCGGAGTAATTGAGGATGAAGTCCATGATTTCCTCGGTTGACCACCATGTCCATTCGTCGGCGTAATCGGGCTCATTCTGAATGGATATTGCATAAAGCTCTATCCCGTTTTCTCGCATATAAGAAACGAAGTCGTTGAGATGTGCGGCGTATTCTGCGTACTTGTCGTGGCGCAGGCGTTTTGCGTTTGTGTTTCCATTGTGATTGAAGGTCTCACATATATTTGCCGGCGGATTCCACGGAGATGCAAATATCAGTGCGCCCTCCTTTTGGGCAGCTTTGGCAGTGTCAAGCTCGCGGCTCCAGTTGTTTTTATCGGGGTCTACCTGAATCCTGAGTATGGTAAATCCAAGCTGATCCTTGCCGTTTTTGAAAGCGGTTTCGCGCTGGTCTTCGGTTAAATCGTCTATCCAGCACGGAAAGTTTATTCCACCGAAGCCCTGAATAGTCTGATGTTCCTCGGAGGCTATGACCTCAACCCAGTTTGATTCGGTTGTTCCCTTCAAATCGGGCTCATAAGGCTCAGCCTGACCGCAGGAAACAAGCGGCAGCAGCATTAAAGCGGACAGAATTACGCAGACGAATCTTTTAAACATTAACATAGCGTCACCTCATACGTTATTATTTGTTTTCTTGACCCAAAGCGAGGGCATAATTGCGAATATCAGCGGATAAATTTCAAGTCTGCCAAGCAGCATGGATATCGAAAGCACTATTTTTGAGAACGGAGTGTAATCGGCGTAGCTTCCCATAGGACCCACTGCTCCGAAGCCGGGACCGACGTTATTAAAGCACGCCGCGACAGACGAGAACCTTGTTTCAAAATCAAACGGCTCAAAGGATATAAGCAGGAACGTAATAAAGTATATACCCATGTAAAGAGCAAAATATATTCCTACTCCGGTAAGGGTCTGATCGTCCATCTTTCTGCCGTCGAGACGGACGGATGAAACCGAGCGCGGGTGAATCATTCGGTTGAACTCGCGGCGGACGGATTTGAATAGCATCAGCACTCTTGAAACCTTTAAGCCTCCTGCCGTAGAGCCTGCACCTCCTCCTATAAACATAAGTACAAGAAGTATCGCCTTTGAGAGAGCAGGCCACTGGTTGAAGTCTGCCGTTGAAAATCCCGCCGTTGAGAGTATAGACATTGTCTGAAATGCTGAGGTGCGGAAGCTTTCGCCAAAGCTTGCATAAAGCGGGCGTATGTTGAATGTTATCGTAACGACAGAAAACAGGATAACTCCAAGGTATGTCCAAAGCTCGTCTGAAGAAGCAACAGCCTTAAACTTGCGCATAAGCATAAGGAAATATATATTGAAGTTAGCGGCAAACAGCACCAAAAAGATAGTAACCACCCACTGAATATAAGGGCTGTATCCCGCAAGGCTGTCAGAATCTATTCCAAAGCCGCCGGTTCCGGCTGTTCCGAACGTATATACCGCGCTCTCAAAAAGATTCATGCCACCAGCACAGAGAAAGATTATCTGAGCTACGGTAAGTCCGATGTAGATAAGATACAGAATCTTGGCAGTCTGGCGAACCCTTGGAACAAGCTTGCCGATTACGGGTCCGGGCATTTCGGCGCGGATTATGTGGATAGAACGGTCGGCAGTGGTGGGCAGAACCGCCATTACCAGAACCAGAACTCCCATTCCTCCCACCCAGTGGGTAAAGCTTCGCCAGAAAAGTGTTCCATGGCTCATTGCTTCAACATTTGTCACTATGGAAGCTCCTGTAGTCGTGAAGCCGCTGACAGTCTCAAAAACAGCGTCTACATATGACGGAATCTCGCCTGAAAGTGTGAACGGCAAAGCACCAATAAGCGACATCAGCACCCATGAAAGCGCGACTATAACAAAGCCTTCTTTTGAATATATGACCTTGCTCTTCGGCTTGAAGATAAGTACCATACATATGCCGATTGCCGTTGCTGCCGCAAATGTTATCATAAAGGAAAACGCGCAGCTTTCCGCATATACGGCGCTGACAATAAGCGGCAAAAGCAGCAAAACAGCTTCCGCACATATTATCTGCCCGATAACATAGAATACCATTTTACGATTCATAGCTTTAAGCCTCTTATTATTTCAGAATATCGGTAAGGTCGTTAAGGCGTTCGTTTGCGGAGATTACTATAACTCTGTCATCAACCGTTATAACGTCGTTTCCTGAGGGGATAATCGTCTTTTTTCCCCTCATTATGCCGCCAATAAGTATGCCCTTTTTGATTTGCAGTTCCTTAAGCGGGACGTTTGTAAGCTTGGATTCGCTGTTGACGATAAATTCCAGAGCTTCCGCCTTACCGTCCATAAGCTTATAAAGGGTTTCCACGCGGGAACCTTCGGCGTTTTCCAAAGCTCTTGCGTATTTTACTATCACCGACGATGTTATATCCTTTGGTGAAACTATACATTCAACGCCGATTTTTGCTGCCATTGAGGCAAGCTCGTCCTTGTTTACCTTTGCTATAGCCTTGGGAACCTTCTGCATTGAAGCGAATATCGCGGTGAGGATGTTTTCCTCGTCGAAGCCTGTGAGAGAGACAAAAGCGTCCGCCGAATCTATTCCCTCTTCAAGCAAAAGCTCCTGCTGCAAGCCGTTTCCGCGGATTATGGTTGTTTCGGGCAGGATGTCGGCAAGCCCCTCGCAGCGCGCGGCGTCCTGCTCTATAATTTTAGCGGAGCTTGCGCCGGTGGTTATCATATGCGCAAGATAATAGGCTATCTTGCTTCCGCCAAGAATCATTATCTTTTTGGCTTTCTTCATAAGTACGCCCAGCGACCTCAGCAGCTTTGTGATTTCAGCAGGAGAAGCCGAAAGACCTATCTTATCCCCTGCCTGCAAAACGAAGGTGCCGTCCGGTATGAAAACCTGATCGCCGCGCTGAACGCAGCACACAAGCACGCAGGCGTTATATTTCTCCCTCATTTTGATAAGCGACATTCCGTCCAGCTCGCAATCGGCTGGAAGAATTATTTCAAACATTTCAAGATTTCTTCGGGAGAAGGTTTCTATTCTGACGGCTGACGGGAATTTCAGAACGTTATAAAGCTCGTTCGCTGTCAGAAGCTCAGGGTTTATAGCCATGGAAAGCTCTAAGTGCCGGCGCATAAAGCCAAGGCTGTTGTCGTTATATTCGGGGTTGCGGATTCGCGCAATCGTCCGCTTTGCGCCCATCTTTTTTGCAAGGAAGCAGGAAAGCATATTCTGCTCGTCGGAATCCATAGCGGCGATGTATATGTCAACGCCGTTTACTCCGGCTTCGGTAAGGGTATCGTAATCGGAGGCGTTGCCATTTACGCCCATAACGTCGTATATATTTGTGATATCCTCGATAACGCTTCGGTCGTTATCCACCGCGACAACATCGTGTCCTTCGGTGACCAGAGAGGAAAGTATGGCGGTGCCGATTTTTCCGCAGCCGGCGACAATGATATTCATAATAAGACCATCCTTTGATTCAGCAATAAGGCAAGCGCTCTTATTGCATTATATCTCTATTATATATCTTATGATATCATAGCATTTTTTAAGATGTTTTGCAAGAGCAAATGCAAAATTGCTTCGGCAGATGGCAAAC
Organism: uncultured Ruminococcus sp.; assembly: GCA_900553675.1. Classification (GTDB taxonomy): domain Bacteria; phylum Bacillota; class Clostridia; order Oscillospirales; family Ruminococcaceae; genus Faeciplasma. Next base: position 16,537 of record USEH01000024.1, read on the forward strand.
TTTTATCTTATACTTATCGCGCATAGCAATAATTGGAATTATATTCCTGATATAATCTTCCTGTAGTTGAATATAATAATATCAGCTTTTGCATGGAGGTACCAAATATGCTTACTTTTATTTTAGGAATGATGCTCGGCGGATTTTTGGGAGTTACCTATCTTGCGCTGTGCATAGTCGGCTCTCGCGGGGAAAGAGATTATATCGAATAAAAAGGCACTGTAAAAAAACGCCCAAAAGCAACCGAGATTCCCCAAGCAGGAAAATCTCGGTTATATATTATTACATGGCATGGATATTTATAT
>USEH01000025.1 GCA_900553675.1 uncultured Ruminococcus sp.
GGATTTTGAGTCCCGCACGTCTGCCAATTCCATCACACCGGCATGTGAAACAACTATGTTAGTATAGCAGAAAATCATGGATTTGTCAATACAATTACCGCAAAATTTTGTCTCAAAAAATAATAGCACAGACAATATCCTGCCTGTGCTATTACATTCAAACAATTATCAGATATTAACGATCTCGCCCATCAACTCTAATTAGATGTTTACGATCTCCCCCATAAGCTCTCTGCCTGCGCCTATTGCGTTCGACTCGTCGGTGTCGATGTGCATTGCGGTGGCATAGCTTGCGCTTACGCGGCATACAACGTCGCCTAAAATTGCCTTTCTTTCGGCAGTGTCAACCTTGACCCATACAACATCCTTGTCCTTAACGCCAAGAGAAGCGGCGTCTTCGGGGGTGAGGTGGATATGTCTCTTTGCAATGATTACTCCTTCGCTGAGTTCAACCTCTCCGCAGGGACCAACCAGCTTGCAGGGAGCGGAACCGGCAAGGTCGCCGGACTCTCTTATCGGAGCGGTGATACCGATCGAGCGGGCGTCGGTTGCGCTGAGCTCAACCTGATCCGCCTTTCTGCACGGACCCAAGATGGAAACGTTGGGAAGCTCCTTTTTGGGACCTACAACGGTAACTCTTTCCTCGCAGGCGTACTGACCGGGCTGGGAAAGATCCTTCTTTTTGGTGAGGGTTGCGCCCTTGCCAAAGAGAACCTCTAAGGTTTCCTGAGTGACGTGTACATGACGTGCGGATGTTTCAACAATGAATTTCATTTTATTCTGTCCTTTCTTTTCGGATGGATTTTCAGGCTTTTGAGGGGTTATTATCCTCAAAAAGCTGATTTATCTCAAAGCTATTTTACTCCTTTTTTGCCCTGAAATCAAGTACTATTTGTCTTTTCCGATAATTTTCTTGAAAATTGCGCCGTTCTTAAATTCGATTACGAACACTATTGCCAAAAGCGAAAGCCCGAACAGGGAGACAAATATTGCAAGCGTTAAATAGCTTGGGAAAAAGCGCATTTCAACCGTATGCTCGCCCGCTTCAAGCTCTATTCCTATAAGCGAATCGATAAGCTTAACAGGCGTTACCTTTTTGCCGTCAACGGTGATAGTCCAGCCCGGCTCATATGGAATGGTGGTGAACAGGACTCCATCCTTTTCGGCAGTTACGGTTCCCTTTAGATGTGTGTCGCTATGCTCGGTTATGTTCCAGCCGCCCTTGCGGATGGTTTCAACCGCCTCGGCAAGCTTTTCGGTGTCGAGCTGATAGAACAGAACGTCCGAGAATATTGCTTCGCCGTTTGCAAGAGTCATTCTTAAATGAAGCTTTTCTGCGGGGTCGAATGTGCCCAGATCGAGTATGCTGTAATGCTCGCCGGTGAAGAAGTAATCGACAAAGGCGTAGTTGGTGATATCCCACGAATCCGCCTTAAGCCACATATTGCACTGGCGCTGATAAAGCGTCGGGAAGAAGGCGTAGAGCGGCTCGGATGCCTTAGACTCTTCCGTAAAGTTCAGGGAAAATTCAACATAGCTGTCCTTGTCCGGAACGGTGGTGGTGTACATTATATGGTCGCCGGTGGTGGCGGTGGTGCAGTTTACGGTGTCGGTATAGTAGGAGTATAGGCGGCGGAAGAACTTAATGCTCCTGTCGCCGAGAATATCCTGCATAAGCAGCTCCTGATTTGCTATCGGGTCTTTAGATTCGAGCTTGGTTTCTAAGATATCCTTATCCGCCATGTATGCTATCGGCAGGGCGTAGGGGTTTTCGTATACCGATATTTCGCAGCCGGTGTCCTCCTCAGACATAATCTGCGGGTAGCCCTCATAGGGGAGCTTTAACATGTTCTGATAGTTCTGGCGGGTAATCTCCTTTTCATCGAGCGATGGTGTAATCTCGTCGGGCTTGTGCATAAGATACTTTATTCCAAACAGCGAGTCGGTTAAAAGCGTTGCTCCGGTGTATTTGGTGTAATGTCCCTGCATTCCGAAGCCGAGGGATTTCAGCATTTTCAAAACGGGAGTGTTCATGGTGGAGCTTGAATGGGATATTCCCTTAAAGCCCATGCCCATGGGGTCGTTTACGGTGCGGTGGAAGGTCTTTTCCATGCGGTAGAGGGAGCCGTCCCGCTCCTCCAGCTCGTCAACCACCCTTCTGCCGTCGATAAAGTAATCCTGATATGAGGAGTATTTTGAATACACAACGTCGCAGTCTATCGCCCAGACGGTGTACATGGAGTTCTCGAAAATTTCAAGGCATATCAGCACCGCCGTTACTATCTTCATGGCAGTGTTGTTATATTTCTTGAACAAAAAGATGACAAACGCGAACGCCACCACGCACAAAACCGAGAACCATACCGTTTCGGCGAGGTAAAACTCGGGGTGTTCCTGCTGATTAAGTATTGCCAACACCGCTATCCAGCCGAACGCTGTAAGCCCTATTTCCTTAAAGCTTACGCCCTCCAAATTTTCAAACGCGCGGAAGGCGATTATCAGCATAAGGAAGGAGAATGTAAATGAGTAGCGGTAGGGCAGCCAGTTTGGAACCTGAAAACCGTGCCAAGCAATGTCCACGGTGGAAAGATACATACTTCCGAACACCGCAAACATCAAAGCTCCGTAGGATACCTTTTCCTTTGCCTTTATCCTTGTATTCAGGAAGTAAAGCGGAATAAGCATTACAACTATTGTTCCGCAGGCTATCATGGGCAGTCCTTCCGGACGGACGGTATCGTATGTGTTGGGGAAAAGCTTTGTCAAAAAGTCGAATATGTCAAACTGGTTTGTGGGAGAAAAGTCGGGGTCGGAAAAATCAAGCTTTCCGAGTCTAAGCGAGCAGTAAACCGGTATCAGCACGATTGCAGCACTCAGCACCGATATGATCGCGGACGCCGCAAATTTCAGACCGCTTTTTATAAAATGCGGGGCGATGACGTGATCGGGTCGGGAGAAGATGTAAAAAACAAAGTAAAGTGCCGAGAAAAAGCCCAGCATATAGCCAATATAGAAGTGAGAGAAGAACATTATACTGAGCGATACCGTCAGCAAAAGCATTTTTCCCTCATCCACAAGGCGTTCTATTCCCAAAAGGATAAGCGGCAGCCATATCATGCCGTCTATCCACATGGGGTTCATCAGCTCGACGACAATATATGTCATCAGAGCATAGCTGACCGAGAATATCACCTGCATATACTTTGAGGCGTGCTTGGATTTATCCAGATAATAGGCAAACGCCAAAGCACAGCAGCCGATTTTTACAAGCTGCATTATTTCAAGCGCACCGCACATCATGGTTCGCGGCAGCAACACAACTATCCACATAAACGGGCTTGCAAGATAGTAGCCGAACATGCCCATAGTCTCGCCGCTTAAGTTTCGCGACCAGCTGTATATCAGCGAATGATCTCCCCATATAGCGTCCTTCATCATCTCATAATAGGAGACATACTGACCGTTGAGGTCTAAAACAAGCACCGAAAGGTCGCCGTAGGGGTGGACTCCGAAGCAGGAGTATACTAAATACATGATAAACACCGGCAGGAAGAAGATAAGTAAGCCGTATCTGTGGCGATAGCACCATCTTCCGACCGGATTGTTCTCTAAAAGCTCTGTAAACGAGCGGCGCTTGGGTGCGGGTGCTTCCTGCGGGAGCAGCTCATCCGGCGCTTCGTTATTGATAGGTTGGTTTGTCGGGTCTTGGGTCATGAAAATCCTCCTGTATAAATCCGCACTTTATCAATCCTCGGTGGTGCGGCTTACAATATATCTTGGGCGGTGCTTAACCTCTTCGTATATTCGTGATATATAATAGCTGGACATTCCCAGACATTCAAGTATAACTCCGCCGATAAGCATTAAGACTATCGCCGCCGGACTAAAGCTTCCTAAATTCACCCCGCATATGCTTAAAACAAGCAGCACCAGCGAAGCAAGTATCACAATAAGCCCCATCGCGGTGGAGATATACAAGGGGATGCCGGTGAACGAGGTCAGGTTTCTTATGGCATAGCCTATCAGCTTGCCGGTCGTCCACCTGCGCTTTCCCGCGTGACGCGCGGCAACGTCGTAATACACTGTAGCAGATTCAAAGCCAACCCATCCCGAAAGTGCGCGGAAAAAGGTTATTCTTTCGGGCAGGGCAAGGATATTGTCTATAACCCTGCGGTCAATCAGCTTAAAGTCGGAAGCGTCCCGCATGTCGATTTTAGACGTTGATTGAATCAGACCGTAGAACACCTTAGAAAGCGAGCCATATGCAAGGCTTTCATCCCCGCGTGAGGATTTTCTGCCCTCAACAACCTTGGCACCGCCCTGCCACAAGCGATACATCTCGGGTATCTTTTCGGGCGGGTGCTGCAAATCGCAGTCGATGACAACGGCGGCTTCGCCCTTTGCGGCTTCGAGTCCCGCTAAGATTGCGCCCTCCTTGCCGAAGTTGCGGGAAAATTTCACTCCGCGTATGCGCTTGTCCAAGCGGTTAAGGCTGATGATTTTGTCCCACGAACCATCGCGCGAGCCGTCGTCGACGAAAATAAGCTCGCAGTTTATATTCTCTTTTTCTAAAACGGCGGTAATTTCCTTCGCCGCCGCGGGTATATTATCCTCTTCATTATAGGATGGGATTACAACAGAAAGCACGTAAAATTTCCTTTCGGGTCAGACTTGATTTGAAGCGTAAAACTTTTCCGCTCTTTCACGCAGCTCGGGCTCTAACAGGTTGATGTCGGGGCGCTTGGCGTCCTTCCAGAAATCATACTGCGGCCACGGCTTCATGTATTTTTCGCTTCTTACAAGGATTTCGGTTATATCGTTTGCTCTGAGACGCTCTAAATAGTCCTGCGGAGATTCAAGCGGCTTGTCTAAAGCTATTCCGCCGCCGGGGTAGCCCCATGTATAATGAGTGTCCGAGCCGCCGGTCATCGGCAGATTATACGAAGCTGCATACTCCCTCGCCCGCTTGTTGAACATGGGGTCGGTGTGGGAGGCGTTTTCAACCTCAACGCCGTCAACGCATCTTGGGAACAGGCGGATGGTGTCGATATACCCTGCCTCGCGGAAGGGGTGAGGGTGCACTATAAACCCGCCGTTTGCGTGGACAAGCTCGGCATACTTGGGCAGAGTGATATTTTCAAGCTCGGGGTGATCCAGCAAAAACTGCTTGTCTATGCCGTAGGTCAAAAACTCGGTTGAGTGCCAGCCGAACTCGAGTCCGAAAAATACCTTAAAGCCTATTTCGTCGCCCCTCTTTTTTGCATCCTCATAGCCCTGGCAGAAAAGATGGATTTTAATATCCCACGGCAGCCGTCTGTCAATTGCGGTGTTTCCGCCGAAGAAATGGTCGGTTACAAAGCAGCCGTCGTAGCCGCAGGCTTTCAGACAGTCCACCTGCTGAGCACCGGAGCAGGGCGAACACAACGAGCCTTGAGAGGTGTGAAGGTGAGTTTCATATTTATACAGCTTAATTTCTGACATAATTAACCTTCTTAGTATGGATTATTTTGTTAGGATTATTCCGCCGGAAGCGTATGCCGCGCCGTCCGGTCTATGATATTATACTATTGTTTTTATTAGATGTCAAATAGAACTTATCTGACTCTCTTGCGGAATACAGCCCCGATAAACACCGAAAACGCCGAGAATATCGCTATCACAAGCACATATATCCAAGCGGTCGGGTTAAAGAACATATAAACGCATGGTATGAACACCACTGCCGCCTCTAATGCCATAAGCCAGTCGCCGCCGAAGCGTTTTCCGAAGAAGAAGCCCACCGCCATCGAAACGCAGACGTCCACAACCGGCGTAAGGTTGTAAAAGGGCGAGTTGAGCGCATAGCAGATAAACGGCAGCGAATAATAGAAAATCAACGTTACTATCAGGTATGGCAGGGTGTTGTCGAAGCGCTGTTTCATGATGTTACCTCTTTTACTTCTTTAATGAATTTACCGTATCGTCGTCCGGAGTGACGTAAAGGGTTTTGTTGTTTGTGAATATCACCATGCCCGGCTTTGCTCCCGCCGGCTTTTTAACGTATTTTACAAGGGTATAGTCCACCGGAACAAGAGACGAACCCCTTGCCGATGAGTTGTAAGCGGCAATCAGCGCGGCTTCCTCTATGGTTTCCTGCGGGACTTCCCCGCCGAAGCTCTCCACTATAACGTGCGAACCGGTTATGTTCTGCACATGAAGCCACAAATCCTGCTTTGATGCGGTTTTAAGAGTCAGCATGTCGTTCTGGCGGTTGTTTCTGCCAACCAAAATCCGATATCCGTCGGACGACATATATTCAATCGGCGGCAGAGCCTTTGGCAGCTTTGTCTTTGATTTTGAATGTTTTATATAGCCCTCGGCGGCAAGCTCCTCGCGGATTTGTGCAAGCTCGCTTTCGGTGGAGGCTCGCGAAAGGGAATCAAACACCGAATCTATATACTTTGCCTCCTGCTCGCCCGCTTCGATAAGCTCGCGGAGCTTTTTCTCGGCAGTGTCCTGCTTGCGATACTCGCTGTAGTACCTCTGGGCGTTCTGGGTGGGTGTAAGGCGAGAATCAAGCTCTATTTCCATCGGCTTGCATTCGGGGTCGAAGTAGTTTTCAACCGTTGCCGTTGTCATGCCTTTTTCCAAGCGATAAAGGTTCGACATTATAAGGTCGCCCTTTATGCGAAGCGTATCGCGGTTTTTGCACTCGTCAAGCTCGATTTTCTGGGCGGACACTCGCCTTGAAATCCTCTCCGAAAGGCTTACAAGCAGCTTGAAAAGATCGCTTGCGCGCTGGCGGGTCTGGGCGATAACGTCCCTCTCCGAATAGAAATAATCCAGCAGTTCGGACGGGGACGAAAACTCCCTTGTCACCATCATTGCGCCGTACTGGTGGATGTCGGTGAAGCAGAAGTCCTTCATCAGCCCGTTTTTATCTTTCAGTAGGACATATTTGTTTTCGTTTCGGGATACTTCCCCTGCCGTTTTCGTCAGCCAGAAGTAAAGGCGGTCAAGCTCGTCGGAAGTAAGCTCGCAGGCGGGCTTTTCTTGCCCGCGAAGGGCGTAGAACACCGCTTCCCGCGCGAAAACAGGCGATATGCCCTCGATAATTTTAACAAGCGCCTTTGAAGTCTCCGGCGATTTAGAATCATGCAAGGAAGCAAAATGCTCGTCCTTGTCAAGCTCGAAAAGACTGATTCTATTCGTGCGCGGAGGCAGGCTGTAGGCTATTCCGGGCAGAACAAGCCGAACGCTCGACATATCCTCGCTGACCCTTTTTATCGAGTCTATCACCCTTGAGTCCTTGCCGATAAGTATGATATTCGAGCATCTGCCCATTATCTCCGCCGCGACGGTCAGCACAACTCTGTCGCCGAACTCGTCGGTCGCTTCAAAGTCGAAATAAAGTATGCGTTCAAAGCCGTCCTGCCGGATGGCTATAAGCTTTCCCGAAGAAAGGTGCTTGCGCATAAGCATACAGAACATCGGCGGAACCTTGGGGTTTTCAAGCTCGTTTTTTGTAAAGTGAACCCGCGCCGTTCCCGCAGACGCCGAGAAAAACAGCTTTTTGTTGCCGTCGTTCAGGGTGCGCAGGGATATTATTAAATTGTCCTTGGAGGGCTGATGGATTTTGTCCACCCGCGCACCTATAAGCGAGCTTTCAAGCTCCTTTTTTACAAGATGAAGATAAACGCCGTCTAATGCCATTGCTAACTCTCCTGATTACTCTATTCAGACGGTACAGCCCGCAAACGGAGTTCTTGCCAAAATGAATTCATTCTGCGGAAACTGCGCTTCAAGCTTTTTCTTAAGATATTCCATAGCGATAGCCTCGGTTTCGTAATGTCCCGCGTCGATAAGGGTTACGCCTATTCTTTCGGCTTCCAAAAACTGATGGTGCTTTATTTCCGAGCTTATAAACGCGTCCAGCCCGAGCTCTCTTGCTTTCTCGATTCCCTCGCCGCCTGCGCCGGATATCATGCCAACGTGCTTTATCTGCCTGTCGCCCGCGACATATTTTATCGCAACACATCCGAACTTCTCACGGCAGAGCTTTGCCAGCTGCCAAGGGGTCATGCCGGCACCCGAACATTCGCCGATTGCACCGTAGCCAACTGGTCTGCCGGTAACGCTGTCAAAGCGGTTGACTTCCATCAGCGTGTGGGTGTTTTTAAGACCCAGGCGGTCGCACATCATGTCGCTTATGCTGTACTCGGCACTGTCTAAATTTGTATGCGAGCATATGCAAGCTATGCCCGACTTAAGCATATTGCAGGCGGGATTGTCCTCCGTCAAAGAGCGCAAGGGCGTGAAAATAACCGGATGATGGGTTAAAATCAGACTGCACCCAAGCTCGGTCGCCTCTTTTATCACCTTGTTTGTGGCGTCCAGTGCCAGAAGAACCTTTGAAACGCTTTGGCTGCCGTCGCCGACAAGAAGCCCTGCGTTGTCCCACTCGTCCTGAGTGCGGTAGGACGCAAAGCTGTCAATATATTCATAAATCTGTGATACTGTTGTCATAATCTTCTCCGATATATCTATAAAGCTGTTTAACCCGACTTATAATTTCCTCCGCCCTGCTAAGAACCTCACCGTTTCGGCTTTCGCTCATAGCTTTGGCAGCGGTTTCAAGCCGGCTTGCCTGTTTCATTATGTATTTTTTCGCGGACGCGTCGCGCGGGTCGAGCGCACCGACAATCCGCTCAGTCTCGGACGGCTTGCGTGGGCTTCCGGTGTAGACTGCCCTCATTGCGGTATACAAAAATCCGCCGTCCTCGCAGGCACGCTGACATATAATCTCATAGCCGTTTTCATATAGCCACGAAATCAGCTCGGGCTCGCGGGTGTTGGGCTGCAAAACAAGGTTTACGCCGTGTTTAAGCCACTCCGCGCGGGCGACTATGTCTATTATAAGCTCGCCGCCCATTCCGGCGATAACGACGTCCGAAATGCCCTCCGGCGAAACGTTATCAAGTCCGTCCGACTTAATTATGCGTATTCTGTCTGCGCAGGGGCTTGCAACTATACTTTTCTGCGCACTTTTAAGCGGTCCGTCGGCGATATCGCAGGCGTGTGCCCTTTCGCAAACGCCGTTTTCAACTAAATACACCGGCAGCAGGGCATGGTCTGTCCCAACGTCGCAGACGGTTTTCCCGCCCGCGACGAGTCCGGCACAGAGCATCAGTCTTTTTGAAAGCGAAACCGACATTGCTTATTCCTGTCCGAAGTATTCGCGGAGCTTTTTAACAAGCTTGTCCGGATCGGCACCATGAACCTCGCACGCCTCGGCAATCGATTCTCCCCTTGCGGAAGGGCAGCCTAAGCAGTGCATACCCATCTCTAAAAACATGGGAGCGCAGCCTGCGTCCATATCCAATACATCGCCGATGATAGAATCCTTTGTGATCTGCATAATATATCCTCCTTAATAATATAAATATAGTATGATATCTTTACAGACAATTATATATTATTTCCCGAATTTTTGCAACACCAATAAATAAAAAATACGGCATGAACTTAAAAAAGTCCACGCCGCGATTTTCAGCAATGATTAAAGAGCTATATCAGTATAAAACCGATTAGTTTTCTTCTTTCTGCTTGGCAAAGCATTCGCTGCAGTAAACCGGTCTGTCGTCATGGGGCTTGAAAGGAACCTTTGCTTCCTTACCGCAGGACGCGCAAACGGCAGTGTAGAACTGTCTTCCGGCTTCCTTCTTGGATCTGCGGCATTCCTTGCACATCTTAGGCTCATTCTCGAAGCCTTTTTCTGCGTAAAATTCCTGCTCGCCGGCCGTGAAAACGAATTCCTTTCCGCAATTACGGCATACTAATGTTTTGTCTTCGTACATATTTTTTCCCTCGCTTTTAGTGATTTGCCAAGCTGACTAACACCTGCAACTTCGATTAATAATATGAACTAATCAGTAACGTTCGGAATTAAGCTGCATGGCTTAAAATTTATAAAAACCCCTCAGGGCTTTTATCATAGTTTGCGGCGGAGCTTTTTTCGCACCCTTGCAAGCGCGTTATCCGCCGATTTGAGCGATATCCCCAGCTTATCGGCTATTTCCTGATAGCTTGCGCCGGACATATACAGTTCAAAAGCACTTTTTTCGGTTTTGCTTAAACCGTTTTCCATCCACAAAAAAACCTCGCTCAGCTCTTCGCGGCTGATTACGATATTTTCGGGAGACTGCGAGCCTTCAAGCTCCAGCCCTTCGATATTTTCTTCGCAGCGGCTTATCCGCTGAGATTTTCTTATCGCGGTGATGATCCTGTTGTGAACGCAGGAGTAGGCATAGGTGGAAAAGCTTGCCTCTCTTTCGCCGTTATAGGTTTTAACGGCGTTCATCAGACCCAGTATCCCTTCGGACACCAGATCGTCGAAATCGGACAGATTCGTCGAGTAAAGCCGCGCAACACGCCGCACCGTTGCCAGATGGCGGGAAATAAGCTCAGAATAAGCCGCTTCGTCTGACATTGAAATCGAAACGAGGCTTTCGTCGCTTTCGGTTTTATATCCGTTTTGCAGCAAGGCTACCACCTCACAAATCTATCACTTTGACATAATAGCATTTTTGCACTAAAAAGTCAAGTCCATTGCGCAAATTTTTGCGCTATTATGTGAAAAGCGACAAAAACAACGTTGAATATATAGCAAAAACGGCACAGAAATTGCTTTCCGTGCCGCAAAAATATGCTTTTTCAGCGTCAGTTCTGGAACAGGTTCTTCCACAGACCATCATAGAAGCTGCCCGAATCTTCGGCGCTTTCCTGACTCGGCTCTGAAGACGATGCGTTCTCAGCCTCGCCGTCTTCATTGGGAGCGCTGTAAGCGTCGAAATCGGAAGCGATGACAATAACGTCGATAGTGTCGGAAAGCTCCTCGTTAAAGCTTGTACCAAAGATAAGCTCAACATCCTCGGCGGCTGCCTTGGTTATGGTATCGGTAAGCTCTGCAACGTCTCCCGCGATGATATCGTCGGACATGGTGATGTTAAGAAGCAGCCTCTTGGCGCCCTTGATAGAGGTTTCAAGTAGAGGACTGGATATAACCTGAGCAACAGCGTCGGCAACCTTGTCCTTGCCCTCGCCGTGACCTATCGCCATGTGAGCGTAGCCCGCGTTGGACATTATCGTCTTAACGTCGGCAAAGTCGACGTTGATTTCGCCGTTGCGCAGAATAAGCTCGGTCACGCTTAAAACGGCAGTCTTTAAGATATCGTCAGCCAGTGCGAACGACTGACGCATGGTTAAATTCTCTTTTCCTGTAAGCAGCTTTTGGTTGGGGATGACAATAAGCGAATCGACGTTTGCCAGAAGGTTTTCGATTCCTTTTTCTGCCTGCTTAAGCTTTCTTGCGCCCTCAAAGGCAAAAGGCTTTGTAACCACCGCAACGGTTAGTATTCCAAGCTCTCTTGCAATTTCGGCGACAACAGGGGCAGCACCGGTTCCGGTTCCTCCGCCCATGCCGGCGGTGATGAACACCATATCCGCGCCCTTGAGGTTTTCGAGTATTTCATCCTTGGATTCCTGAGCGGCACCCTCGCCTCTTTCGGGCTTTCCGCCTGCTCCCAATCCGTGGGTAAGCTTTTGACCTATCTGGATTTTGGTCGTTGCCTTGGAGTTTTTAAGAGCCTGAGCGTCTGTGTTTACAGCTATGTATTCAACGTTTTGTATGCCCGCTGCAACAATACAGTTGAGCGCGTTACCTCCGCCTCCGCCGACGCCTACTACTTTAATCTTGGCAAGATCTATTCCTTCATTTTCCATAACGAAGCCCATTTTCTTATTCCTCCATTATCTATTAATCAATGCTTGTTCTTCTCAACAGGCTGGGACACAATCTATGCCGAAGAAAAGCCACACACATCTAAATACAGTATTATAGTAGCATAAAATCTCGCTATTTGCAATAGTTTTTGAAAACAAATTTCAGATAATTTGTTCCAATCTGAATACTTTTTTGCGATTGTTGGCAAAAGTCCCTGAAAAACTTAATATTCGCAGGGATTATGCTTCCTCGGACATGTCATTCACCGTTGTTCTCGCCGCCTTCACCGCCTTCGCCGTCCTGCTGTTCGGGATTCATTCCGTCTAAGATCGACTGTTCAAGCTCCTTGCGGTTTTTAAGATCCTCCTCCATCGCGGCAAGATCCTCGTCGGTGACAAACGAAGCTCCGGCAGACGCGCTGTGATATTATCCTTCCGGTGATGGCAGGGTCGAGCTCATCCGCTATCGCCTTTATGTAGCGGAGCTTGTATTCATAGTCAAGCGAGCTTCCGAACTCGACATCTATGCGCCCCTCATAGCCGAGCATAATGTCGGTTCTGTCGGTTATGTCTATGTATGAAATTTTGCCGGGACAGGTTTCTTCGATGGAGTTAAGAAGGTCGTTAACAATGCTTATCTTGTTTGGATCCTTTGATTCGAGCTGCTTGCCAAGACCAACGCCTGTAAGATCCAAGCCGTATATCTGCATAAGCTCGACTCTGGGGGAAGCCTGCTCGGTTTCGAGATACCTTCCGCTGCGGCTGACGACGGCATATCGCGCACCCTCGTAGCGGCAGCAGGCAAACGGCTCGGCTTCCTCAACGGCTATAATCATCTTGTCGGGAAGCTTCCGCTTTACCGATATGTTTTCGATGTATATAAGCGTTTCCATTATTTTGCGCTCGGCTTTGTCGGTGTTGATGTTGTACATGTTCTTTCCGGTGGAGAGATTGCCAGCGGAGAGGATCTGCGCAGAGGAGTATTTTTCGTTTCCGGTTATTACAAACTCGTTTATCCGGAAAAGCACCGTTCGGGAGAGTATGAACAGGACAAGCGCGGAGATTATGAATATCATAAGATAATATAGCGAAAGATTTCTCCTGCGCCTGCGGCGGCGTACATTTCTGCCGCGCGGCTGGGGCGACTTGACGACGTCTCTCATTTTTTCACATCCTTACACTAACAAAGTATCAAAAACCAAAGACTTAAAAGCTTTCCGTCCACCCTTTCTCGAAAGGGTGGCAGGGTCTTGGGGCAGCGCCCCGAGTCGCTCCCCGCAGGGAGCGAAATCCCCAGCGAAGCGAAACGCAGGAGAGGGAACAAAAACAGTCCAGTGGACTGTTTTTGTGTGGGAGGACCCTCGTCGGGGGTCCTCCTATGGGCGCACGGAGTGCGTCCATGACTGCACAAACTTTCCTCACGCAGTAAACCCTGATATATCATCAAAAATCAAAAACTCATTTCCTCTTAATACTCGCCCCGACAGACCCAAGCACCGCTTCAATGCTCTCATATCCCCTGTCGATAAAGTGAAGATTTGAAATAGACGTGGTTCCCTCCGCTCCCAGCGCAGCAACAGCAAGCGCCGCACCCGCGCGAAGGTCCGCCGCTCTTACTCCCGCTCCGGAGAGTGCCGGAACTCCCTCTATAACCGCAACTCTGCCCTCAGCCTTTATGTCCGCGCCCATCCGCATAAGCTCGGGAGCTGCCATAAAGCGGTTTTCAAATATGTTCTCCACAATCATGCTGGTTCCCCTTGCACGGGTAAGGACAGCCATTACTATCGGCTGGCAGTCGGTGGGAAAGCCCGGGTAGGGCATCGTGCGGACGGTTCGCACCGCCTTAAGCGGTCTTTTGGCGTTGATAAACAGCTTGTCGGAATAGGGATACACCCCGCAGCCCATCTCGGAAAATATTGACATACAGCTGTACATATCCTTGGGGTTGACGTTTGTAAGTATCAGCTCGCCGTTGGTTACAGCCGCAGCTCCCATATAGGTAGCCGCAACTATTCTGTCCGGCATAACGGTGTATTCGCAGCCGTGAAGGCTTTTAACTCCGTTTATCGTAACCGTCGAGCTGCCCATTCCCCTTATATCCGCGCCGCAGGAATTTAAAAAGTTTGCAAGGTCGGTTATCTCCGGCTCGCGGGCGGCGTTGTATATCACCGTTTCGCCTTCGCCAAGGGCGGAATAAAGCATTATATTTTCGGTTGCGCCGACCGACGGCAGCGAAAGGGTTATGTCGGCATGAACCGGTCTTGTGCCTGATGTGCAGTCCAGCACGCCGTGATCCTCTATTATTTTTACGCCAAGCCTTTTAAGGGCTTCGAGGTGGATGTCTATAGGTCTGGGACCAAGCTCGCACCCTCCCGGAAAGGAAAGGCGGCACCTGCCGGTTCTTCCTAAAACCGCCCCCAGAAAAACTATGGAGGAGCGCATTTCCCGCATGAGAGCCTCGCTGACGGTGTACCCTATCGCCTCGGAGGAATCAACGGTTACGCTTTCATCCTCCCTTGCGCACTTGCAGCCGAGCGAGCCTAAAATCCGGCAGGCGGCATATGTATCCGAAAGAGCCGGACAGTTATGTATAACGCTCTGACCTCCGCAAAGAAAAGCCGCTGCAAGAACCGGAAGCGAGCTGTTTTTTGCGCCCTGAACCTTGATTTCGCCCTCTATCCTGTTTCCGCCCTCTATAATAAGCAGGCTCTGCTTCGAGTCGGCATATGCGTCCTTATTTTCAAGCATCGTAATTCCCCTTTACCATATAGTTTGAATGAATCTATAAACATAATATGATAAAAGGGATAAATCTGTTAAGAATCAGCCTTCCAGAACCCCGCGTATTACTTCAAGAATCCTCTGCGGGGTGTCCTTGATATAAAGCTTTGCCGCGTTCTGCGAAAGACCCGCAAGCCTTTCGGGATCATTTATAAGCTCGTTGACGGTGTTAATAAGCCATTCCGAGCTTAAATCCTTCTGCTCGACAAGTATTGCCGCACCCGCGTTTGCAAGCACCATGCCGTTGTGATACTGATGATTTTCAGCCACTATCGGGGAAGGCACCAAGATTGAGCCGCAGCCAACCGCTTCGATTTCGGTCAGCGCGCCCGCACCGCAGCGGCTTATTATAAGGTCGGCAGCCTCCATGCAGGTTGACATATTGTCGATATATTCGCGCACAATAAATTCGGGATGGTTTGACAGCTCCACTCCGTTTGAAGCGAGCGACGCCGCAAAGGTTCCCCTGCCGTTTTTGCCGTAGGAATGTATGTGATTTACCTTTATGCCGTTTTTAACATACCACGCGATAAGGTCGGAAACGGTTTCGTTTATCCTGCCCGCTCCAAGGCTTCCGCCGGTGGAAAGTATGCAGATATCGCCGTTCAAGCCGAGTGCAGCCTTTGCCTCGCTCTTTGAAAGCCTGTTTTTGTCGAAGCCGGAGCGCACCGGAAGACCGGTTACTATGCACTTGTCCTTGTCCTGAATGTAATCTTTCGCTTTTTCAACTGTCAGCATTACCCTGTCGGCAGTCTTTGCAAGCACCTTGGTGGTTACTCCGGGAAAAGCGTTCTGCTCGTGAATGACGGTTTTAATCCCCATCTTTGCCGCCTTGTGGACAATAGGCTCGCAGACATAGCCGCCTGTTCCTATTACAAGGTCTGGCTTAAAGTCATCAATAATCTTTTTTGCCCGCTTGCCTGAGTGGATAAAGTAGTCTGCCGCGATGATATTCCGCTTTATGTTTTTAAGAGTTAGCTTGCGCTGAAAGCCTGCCACCTTCATCTCGGCAAACGGAATCCCCGCCTTTTCGACAAGGCTTTTTTCGATTCCGTTAGGTGTGCCGACATACAAAAACTCGGTATCGGGGTAAGCGTCCTTTATGATTTCGGATATGGCAAGCGCGGGATTTACGTGTCCTGCCGTGCCGCCTCCGGAAAGTATTACTTTATACATATATATCCCCCTAAATATTTTCGCATTGCCGCGATACTCCAAGCACTATTCCCATCTCGGCAAGCTGTATCATCAGTGCGGTTCCTCCCGAACTGAAGAACGGCAGAGAAACGCCGGTGTTAGGAAACGCGTCGCACGCGACCGCTATATTGAGTATTACCTGAAATCCCACTTTAAAGACAAGTCCCGACACTATCAGCATACCGAACTTATCCGGTGCTTTTGAAGCTATCCTGAAGCCGCGCCACACAAGGATCGCGAACAGAAGTATAACGGTTATGCCGCCGATATAGCCAAGCTCCTCGACGATTATTGCAATGATAAAGTCGTTCTGCGATTCGGGAAGCCAAAGGTATTTCTGCCGCGATTCGCCAAAGCCAAGTCCGAACCATCCGCCCGAGCCTATCGCTATCAGCGACTGCGCGACCTGCCAGTTGGCGTCGTTGATTCCCTCGTCTATACTTCCCTGACTTTTAACTCGGTTGATGATGTAGTCAAAGCCGCCCTCTCGCATTGCGCCGTATGCAA
>USEH01000026.1 GCA_900553675.1 uncultured Ruminococcus sp.
CCCTGCCAGCCGCTTCGCAGCCTATCAGCCGAACGCTTTTGTCCTCGATAAAATTGTAAAAGCTGCCGATCGCATTCGAGCCGCCGCCAACGCAGGCGATAACGGCGTCGGGCAGTCTGCCTTCCTTTTCAAGCAGCTGCTGCTTGATTTCCCTTGAGATGACCGCCTGAAAATCGCGGACGATAGTCGGAAAAGGATGAGGTCCCATAACCGAGCCAAGGCAGTAGTGGGTGTCGCTGATGCGCGACGTCCATTCGCGCATCGCTTCGGATACGGCGTCCTTCAAGGTTGCCGTGCCGGTTTTTACCGGGATAACCTCCGCGCCTAAAAGTCGCATACGGTAAACGTTGAGCGCCTGACGCTTGGTGTCCTCCTCGCCCATAAACACCACGCATTCCATTCCCATAAGCGCGGCGGCTGTGGCGGTGGCAACTCCGTGCTGTCCCGCGCCGGTTTCGGCAATCAGGCGGGTTTTGCCCATCTTTTTAGCCAGAAGTGCCTGACCCAGAACGTTGTTTATCTTGTGCGCGCCGGTGTGGTTGAGGTCTTCGCGCTTGAGATATATTTTCGCGCCGCCGAGGTCGGCAGTCATCTTCTGCGCAAAATACAGCCTTGACGGTCTTCCGGCGTATTCGTTTAAAAGCTCGGTAAGCTCGCGGTTGAATTGCGGGTCGTTTTTATAGTGATTGTACGCTTGTTCAAGCTCGATGACAGCGTTCATCAGCGTTTCGGGGATATATTGCCCGCCGTGAACGCCGAAACGTCCGTTTGGATTTGTCATATTAACATTCCTATCTTACTGTGGAGACAAACTCCGTCATTTTGTTTATATCTTTTAATCCGTTGGTTTCAATGCCGGAGCTGACGTCAACTGCATACGGTTGCAGCGTTCTTATTGCTTCGCCAACATTTGTGCAGTCAAGCCCTCCCGCCAAGAAATACGGTCTTTTTACGCTTTTTATAAGGCTCCAGTCGAATACATTGCCTGTTCCCGTTCCCGAATCTAAAAGGATATAGTCGGCTGAGCTTTTTTCGGCTTGCGCTATGTCCTCTTCGGATTCAATGCGGAAGGCTTTTATAACCGGCTTGCCGGCAAGCTCTCTTAAAAGTTCAATATATTCATCGTCCTCTCCGCCGTGAAGCTGGGCAATGTCGATGATACCGGCGTTCAGAAGTTCTGCAACCGTCTGCGGCGATTCATCCACAAACACCCCAACCGCTTTTATTTCGGGAGCAAGCAGACGTTTCAGCTCTTTCGCATTTTCATCGGGCACATACCTCTTGCTTTTGGGTGCGAAGACAAAGCCTATATACTCGGGGCTGAGCCTGTTGGCGGCTTGTATATCAATAGGTCTTGAAAGCCCGCACAGCTTAATTTTCGTCATATAGCACCTCTCAGCTCGGCAAGCTTGGCTTTTTTGTCAGGCGCTCTCATAAGTGCCTCGCCCACAAGAACAGCGTCTGCGCCGATATGCCAGAGCTTTTTAACATCCTCTGCCCCGCTAACTCCGCTTTCGGAGACGAACAGCACTTCATTCGGGATAAGCTCTCTAAGTCTGCGGCTGTTTTCGGTATCAACCAAAAAATCCTTAAGATTGCGGTTGTTGACTCCGATTATGCGCGCGCCGGCGTTTACTGCAGCTTTCACTTCGTTTTCATCGTGAGCTTCAACCAAGGCTGACAGCCCGAGCGTATCGCACACGCCTATATACTCCTTAATCTGCTCCTCACTTAAAATCGAGCAGATAAGCAGCACCGCCGACGCTCCCAAAAGCTTTGCTTCGTATATCATGTATTCATCAACGGTAAAGTCCTTTCGCAGGCATGGAATGGAGACCTCCGCCGCGATTTCTTTGAGGTAATCATCGCTGCCCAGAAACCACTTCGGCTCGGTCAGCACCGAAATGCAGTCCGCTCCTGCCGCCTCATATTCCTTTGCAATTTTCAGATACGGGAAGTCGGGGGCGATAATTCCCTTCGACGGAGAAGCCTTTTTGCACTCGCAGATAAAGGATATCTCCGGCTTTTTCAGGGCGTTTTCAAAGGCAAAATCACCTCTCGGCAGGGACAACGCCCTGCTTTTTATTTCGTCAAGCGTGGCACCCGCCTTTGCTCTCTCGCACCTTTCTCGGGCGTGTGCGGCAAGCCGGTCAAGAATTGTCATATATACCACCTTTTATACTTCTTTCTCGGGACGATTGCTTACTTCTATCAGCTTTTTCAGCGTTTCCAAAGCCTTGCCCGAATCGATTATTTCCGCCGCAAGCGCAACGCCTTCCTTCATGCTGTCCGCCTTTCCGCCGATATACAGCGACGCGCCCGCGTTCATCAGCACGGCATTTCTCTTGTGACACTTTTCGCCGTTCAGTATGGCAAGGGTGATTTCAGCGTTTTCCTGCGGTGTGCCGCCCTTTAAATCATCCTTTGTGCAGCGTTCAAAGCCGAACTCTTCAGGGGTGATGGTATAGGATTTGAACCAGCCGTCCCTGATTTCGCATACTGTCGTAGGAGAGCTCAGCGAGATTTCGTCAAGCTTATCCTGACCGTACACCACCATTCCCCGCTTTACTCCAAGGTTTATAAGCACCTGAGCCAGCGGCTCGACAAGGTATTCGTCGTACACGCCCAAAAGCTGCATTGATGGCGTTCCGGGATTTGTCAACGGGCCTAATATATTGAACACTGTGCGGAAGCCCAGCTCGCGGCGGATTGCTCCCACATATTTCATCGAGGTGTGGTATTTCTGCGCAAAGAAGAAGCACATACCAACTTCGTCCAAAAGCTCCTTGCACCTTTCCGGACTCTGATTAATGTTTACTCCCAAGGCTTCAAGGCAGTCCGCCGTTCCGCACTGAGATGAAGCCGCGCGGTTGCCGTGCTTTGCAACCCTCATTCCGCCTGCAGCCGCTACAATGGCTGAGGTGGTGGAGATGTTAAAGCTGTGGGCGTTGTCTCCGCCGGTTCCTACTATCTCAAAAAGCTTGTCGCCCGCTTCGACCTTTGTCGCGTGCGCTCTCATTGCGGCAGCGCAGCCTGCGATTTCGTCGGTAGTCTCGGCTCTGGCACTTTTGGTGGACAGTGCCGCCAAGAAAGCGGCATTCTGGGTGGCAGTAGTCTCGCCGCTCATAATTTCATTCATAACCGTGTATGCCTCGTCATAGGTCAAATCCTGCTTGTTTACGATTTTTACAATAGCTTCCTTAATCATTTCTCATATCTCCTTTAAAAAATTATATAGCATCTGTCTGCCGTCCGGCGTCATGATGGATTCGGGGTGGAACTGCACTCCGTATATGGGATACTCTTTGTGCTGCACCGCCATAACCTCGCCGTCGTCGGTTAAAGCCGTTATTTTAAGACATTCAGGAATGGTGCCCTTATCCGCCGCCAGCGAATGATACCGCGCAACCGGAGCGGTTTCGGGGCAATCCGCAAACAGCAGACAGTCCGAATTAAATTTTACCTGCGACTGCTTGCCGTGCATAAGCCTTTTGGCGTAGGTGACAGTCGCTCCGAACGCCGCGCATATCGCCTGATGTCCCAGACATACCCCTAAAATAGGGATGTCCTTTCCGAGCGTTTTTACAACGTCGATTATGATTCCCGCGTCCTCCGGTCTTCCGGGACCGGGGGAAAGGATTATGCGTTCGGGATTCATTGCTTTTATCTCCTCAACCGTCATTTCGTCGTTGCGGATGACCTTTATATCAGGATTGATCTCGCCGACAAGCTGATAAAGATTGTAGGAAAAGCTGTCGTAGTTATCTATTAAAAGAATCATATTGTCATACTCCCTTACACTTCCTCATTCTGTGCAAGCTCCAGCGCCTTAAGCGAGGATCTTGCCTTGTTCAGGCACTCCTCAAATTCCTTTTCGGGTACCGAGTCTGCCACGATTCCCGCGCCGCTTCGCACAAACACCTTGCCGTTTTTCTTATAGGCTATGCGGATGGCTATGCAGGTATCCATGTTTCCGGTAAAGTCGATATACCCGATTGCCCCGCCGTAGATACCGCGCTTGTTGTTTTCAAGCTCGCCTATCAGTCGGCATGCTCTGAGCTTTGGAGCACCCGAAAGAGTCCCTGCGGGAAGCACCGCTTCGATTGCGTCAAGCGCGTCCTTATCCTGCGCGATTTCCCCGCGCACCGTTGAGCCGATGTGCATAACGTGCGAGTATCTCTCGATTGAGTGAAGCTTTTCGACCTTTACTGTGCCGAACCTGCTTACCTTTCCCAGATCGTTTCTGCCTAAATCAACTAACATATTGTGCTCGGCAAGCTCCTTTTCGTCTGCCAAAAGCTCGGCTTCGAGGGCTTTGTCCTCCTCGGCGGTCTTTCCCCTCGGTCTTGTTCCGGCAAGCGGGAAGGTGTGCAGAACGCCGTTTTCAAGCTTGACTAAGGTTTCGGGAGAAGCCCCCGCAACCTCGACATCCGTCCCCGAAAAATAGAACATATACGGTGATGGGTTTATGGTGCGGAGCATACGGTAGGTGTTGAGCAGGCTGCCCTCAAACGGCGCGCTTAAGCGGTTTGAAAGCACTATCTGAAAGATATCGCCCTCGCGGATATAGTGCTTTGCTTTTTCCACCATGCCGCAGAACTGCTCTTTGTCGAACAGCGGCGTTACCTTGCCCAAAAGTTTCCCACTCGGTTCCTTCTTCTTTTCGCCGTTTTTGATTAGATTTGCAAGCTGCCCAAGCTCCATTACCGCCTTGTTGTAGCCAACCTCAACATCGTCAAGCGGCATATTTACTATCAGGATTATTTTCTGTTTCAGATTGTCAAATGCGATGACCTTGTCGAACAGCATTAAATCGACGTCCTTGAAGTCCTCGGTGTCCTCAACCTCGCACCTGACCGTAGGCTCGCTGTAGCCAAGATAATCATAAGAAAAATATCCGACAAGTCCGCCGGTAAATGGCGGAAGATAGTCAAACCGCGGGCTTTTGTAATCTGCAAGAAGCTGCCGCAGATAGCCAGACGGATTATCCGTTTTCACCCTGAAATTGCCCACCTTCATCTCACCGTCGATACAGGTGATTTCAAGCTTGGGGTCGAAGCCCAGAAAGGTGTATCTTCCCCACGTTTCGTTCGCCTGAGCGGATTCAAGCATATAGCAGTGAGTGGACACGTTTTTAAGTATCCTCATTGTTTCAATCGGCGTTGTAAAGTCGGACAAAAGCTCGCAGCTCAGCGGCAGAACGTTGTATTTTCCGGCTGACGCTATTTTTCTTACTTCACTAAGACTCGGTAAAATTTCCATATGTGTGTACCTCCAAATAAAAAAGTCCTCCGGCATTCTGCCAAAGAACTTTAAACAAAAACGCCCCTGACAGAATTATCTCTGTCAAGGACGAATAAATCACATTGCTTTGCAACGCAACTCTATCCGCGGTGCCACCTTGATTCAATGTATATGTTAACATATACTGTATATGTTTTGCATATACTTGCGCTCAGCAGGATACCAACATATCCCCGGCAGATAACGTTTGCCTTCAACGTCGCAGAATACTTTGTGATAATGTGACTATCGCAGTGATAATCACTCCACATTTGACTGCGCCCTCAGCGGTCCATTTGACAACTTGTTTCTTACCTGACTTTCACCATCGCAGGCTCTCTGTAAAGGCATGATTGCCGTTATCTCCGCTTCAACGGTTTGATGTAGTGAATTATAGCACAAACCGTTTCGGTTGTCAAGAGGTATTTTGATGATATTTTAAAACTTTTTTGCAAACTGGCGGCTTGACACGCCTTTAAGGGTGTTGACAACTCGACAGCCAAAGCATATAATAGATGTGTATTTTGGAAAGTATACCCGATAAGAAGTTGGGAGACTGACAAATGAAAATAAATTATGAGAACAACATTTATATCATAGACCGTGATTTTCACCTTGTCGAGTTTGACAAGGCGGTGGAAAAGCTGTATCCCGGAATCAAGGTGGGCGATATATGCTACAAGGCGGTTATGAACCGCGACACACCCTGCGCCCACTGCCCGATTGCGGACTGCTCGGACAATCCCTCGGTGGTGTATTACGATTCTCTCTACGATGGATTTGTCGAAGCTGATTTCTGCGTGCTGACCGGCGGAAAATACTGCGTCACCCGACACAAGGTCGGAGTTGAAACCGAGCATATGAAAAAGCAGATAAAACGCTCGATCGGATTCTTCGACGCTTACAGCCACGTGTTTGTATCCACCTTTTATGTGGATCTTTCCTCCGGCACCTATTCGGTATTCAACCGCGAAAGCTTTTTCGATGAGAAATACGGCGACGACAACCACTGGGAGCGGTTCGACGACTACATAACAAGCTTTATCCACGAGGACGATCAGGAAAAGCTTTTCCATGCCAGCCGCATAGAAACAATGAAAGAGCGGCTTTCAACTGAAACCAGATACTCGCTTGTAGTCCGCGAGCTTACCGCAGAGGGTATGCGGTGGCTGCGCTTTGAAGTAAACCGCGGCGTTGACAGCAACCATGCGGCAGTAAGCTTTATGGACATCTCCGAGGAAAGGGAGAATAAAATCAAGCTTGAGCAGATGGACATAGTTAAGGCTTTAAGCCGCGATTATACCGAGATCACACAGGTAGACTTAAAAAAAGGAACCTCTATCGCCTTTAAGTCGCGCGGAAAGATGATTGAAGACGAGAGCGGAAAGGTCAATCCCTACGACAAAACGTGGGAGCGGATAATAGAAAAATACGTGCATCCCGACGACAGGGAGGAGTTCCGCGAAAAGGTGTCGACAGCCGCAATCAAGGACGCACTTAAGGATACGGACGTAACTATAATCCCGTTCAGGGCGGTTATGGACGGCGAAATACATCATCAGCAGGTTAAATTTGTAATCGCAGGCGATGACAGACTGCACCTTATAATGGGAATCCGCAACGCCGACGCGGAGGTTAAGGCGGAGGAGGAAAGAAGAAAGGTTTTGCAGGACGCTCTGGCTGCCGCCGAGCACGCCAATCGGGCAAAAACCACCTTCTTAAACAGTATGTCCCACGACATCCGCACTCCGATGAACGCCATTATCGGATTTACCGCGCTTGCCGCTGCGCATATCGACAATAAAAAGCAGGTTGCCGACTATCTCGGAAAGATATCGGTATCAAGCGAACACCTGCTGTCGCTTATAAACGACGTTCTGGATATGTCGAGGATAGAAAGCGGAAAGGTAAAGCTGGACGAACGGGAAACTCATCTGCCCGACGTTCTGCACGACCTGCGCACCATAATTCAGGCAAACGTCCACGCAAAGCAGCTTGAGCTTTACATCGATACCGTTGATGTGGTTCACGAGGATATCTTCTGCGATAAGCTAAGGCTTAATCAGGTTCTTTTAAACCTTATAAGCAACGCCGTCAAGTTTACAACTCCGGGCGGAACGCTGAGCATAAGGGTCATTGAAAAGGACGACGCGCCGGACGGTTACGCCAGCTATATGTTCCGCGTGAAGGACTCTGGCATAGGCATAAGCCACGAGTTCCAGAAGCACATATTCGAGGCGTTCACCCGCGAGCAGACCTCGACCGTCAGCGGTATTCAGGGTGCGGGTCTGGGCATGGCTATCACGAAAAATATTGTTGACATGATGGGCGGAACCATCTCGGTAGAAAGCGAAATCGGCAAGGGCTCGGAGTTTACAGTCTGCCTGCAATTCAGAATCTGCGGAAACACTTTGCACTATGAGCAGATACCCAAGCTTGCGGGACTTCATGCACTCGTCGCCGACGATGATTTCAACACCTGCGCAAGCGTTACGCGCATGCTTACTAAAATCGGCATGAGGGCGGAATGGACGACATCCGGCAAGGAAGCCGTTCTGCGCACGCAGCTTGCAATTGAAAACGACGATGAGTTTGCCGCATACATAATCGACTGGATAATGCCGGATATGAACGGAATCGAAACCGTCCGGCGGATTCGCGCCATAATCGGCGACTCAAAGCCTATTATAATCCTTACCGCCTACGACTGGACGGATATCGAGGAGGAAGCGCGCGAAGCAGGCGTTACGGCGTTCTGCTCTAAGCCGCTGTTTATGTCAGAGCTGCGTGAGGTGCTTTTAAGACCTCTTGAAGAGGAAGAAGAAGCGGCGAACACTCCCACTGAAATTCCCGACGAAGCCTTTGCGGGCAAAAAAATCCTTCTGGTGGAGGACAACGAGCTGAATCAGGAGATTGCTGCCACCATCTTAGAGGAGCAGGGCTTTGTGGTAGAGCTTGCCAACGACGGTACGGTTGCCGTTGATAATGTTGAAAAGGCGGACGCCGACCGATACGATATAATTCTTATGGACATACAAATGCCGCAGATGGATGGTTATGAGGCAACCCGCCATATACGTGCGCTAAAGGACAAGCGGAAAGCGAATATCCCGATTTACGCCATGACCGCCAACGCCTTTGAAGAGGACAGGCAGAAGGCGCTTGAATCCGGACTGGACGGTCACATTGCAAAACCGATTGACATACCGAATTTAATGGCGGTATTAAAGGAAGCCCTGCAAAAGCAAACTTTTTCAGAAGGAGAGCTGAAAAATGAAAGATAAGATAAAACATTTTCTGAGCGTAAGCCTTATCAGCGTGTGCATTGTGTGCGTTATTGCCTTCGGTGCACTGGCGTTTTATCTGAACAGGCAGAACGATCAGGCGGTAACACAGCTGGGCAACATATATATGTCCAACATCAACGACCGTATTTCAAAGCACTTCGACGCTATTAGTGACCAATGCCTTACCCCGATGACCACCTTTGCCCAGAACATCCTCCCATGTGCGAAAGCAATAAGGAGGAATACTTCAAATGGATGACCTACTACGGTCACAGCCGCGATTACGAATCGGTAAGCTGGTGCGACAGCGAGGGCAACTTAGAGACTATTTACGGCGATCCGCTGCAATATTCCGGACCCGCGGTATTTTTGGATACACTTAAGGCTGGCGAAAGCCGCGTCGCCGTAGGATACAACGGTTCGGGCGATCAGGTGGTGCTTATGTGCGCACCTGTAAGACTGGATATTCCGGGCATGGAGGACTGCGTTGCCATGATAGGCGAGCTTCCCATAAGCTACCTTTCGGATATTCTTTCCTTGGAAGAGGAAAACTCTTTGGTTTACTCCCTTGTAATCCGCAAGGACGGCACCTTTGTAGTGCGCAACTCCGCCGCCGTCAGAGACAATTACTTCGACCGCGTCCGTGCGGTATATGAGGAAACCAACGGTCAGACGCCGGAGGAATACATCGCCGAGTTTGAAGCCGCTATGCAGGAGGGCAAGGATTACTCCACCATGGTTCAGATTGAAGGCGTGCGTCAGCATATGTATGCTTCGAGTCTGCCAAACAGCGTGTGGTACTTAGTAACGCTGATGCCATACGGCTCGCTGAATGAATCTGTAAAGACCTTGGGAACCCGCTCTATGCTTGCCTCGGCGGCGGTGTGTGCGGTAATACTGTTTGTACTTATCGTTTTGTTCCTGAGATATTTCACCCTCAACCGCGCGCAGGTGAAGGAGCTGGAGGAAGCCAAGCATATGGCTGAGGAAGCACAGAAGGAGGCTGAAATCGCCAGCAAGTCAAAGGGCGAGTTCCTGTCCAACATGAGCCACGACATACGCACGCCGATGAACGCCATTGTTGGCATGACGGCAATAGCCACCGCTCATATGGACGATCCGGTGCAGGTTCAGAACTGCCTGAAAAAGATAACCATGTCAAGCCGCCACCTGCTGGGTCTTATCAACGACGTTTTAGATATGTCCAAGATAGAAAGCGGCAAGATGACATTAAACGAGGAGCTTGTCTCCCTGCGCGACGTTATGGAAAGCATGGTAAGCATAGTCCAGCCGCAGGTGAAGGCAAAACACCAGAAATTCAACATTTCCATATTCAACATTCTCTCCGAAAACGTGCATTGCGACAGCGTTCGCTTAAATCAGGTGCTTATTAACCTTTTGTCGAACGCTATAAAGTTCACGCCCGAAAACGGCTCGATAGACGTATCACTGCACGAGGAGCCTTCGCCGAGGGGCGATGATTATGTCCGCATACTGATTCAGGTAAAGGACACCGGCATAGGAATGTCGGAGGAGTTCCGCCAGCACATATTTGAGTCCTTTGCCCGAGAAGACAACAAGCGCATCCACCGCACCGAAGGCACCGGTCTTGGAATGGCTATCACCAAGTACATTGTCGACGCAATGAAGGGCGAAATCACGGTGGAAAGCAAGCAGGGCGTTGGCACCGAGTTCAAGGTAGTACTCGACCTTATGAAGGCTGAGGAACGCATTGAGGACATGGTTCTTCCCGACTGGATAATGCTTGTTGTTGACGACGACCATCAGCTTTGCGAAAGCACCGTCGATTCGCTGCGCTCCATCGGAATCCGCGCCGAATGGGTGCTTGACGGCGAGGATGCCGTTAAGATGGCAACCCGCCACCACAAGATGCACACCGATTATCACGTAATCCTGCTCGACTGGAAGCTTCCGGATATGGACGGCATTCAGACCGCGCGCGAGCTGAGGCGGCAGCTGGGCAACGATGTTCCCATCCTTCTGATGTCGGCATACGACTGGACGGAAATCGAGGACGAAGCCAGAGCCGCCGGAATCAGCGGATTTTTGATGAAGCCGCTATTCCGCTCGACGCTGTTCTACGGCTTAAAGCCCTTTATGGGTGCTGTGGATGAGCAGCCGGTCGAGGAGAAGCCGAAGCTTCAGTTTTCAGGCAAGCGCGTGCTTGTTGCGGAGGACAACGAGCTTAACTGGGAGATTGCCAACGAGCTTTTGGGCGACCTTGGTCTTACCCTTGACTGGGCAGAAAACGGCGAGGTATGCGCAAATCTGTTCCGCAACTCCGAGCCGGGATATTACGACGCTATCCTTATGGATATAAGAATGCCTATTATGGACGGCTACGAGGCTACCGACACCATCCGCGCAATGGATCGCCCCGACGCTGACATCCCGATAATCGCCATGACTGCCGACGCTTACTCCGACGATATTCAGCGCTGTCTGGATCACGGCATGAACGCACACGTTGCAAAGCCGATCGACATTGATGAGGTTGCAAGGATACTGAAAAGGTATATCAACGACTGATGATTCCTGAAAGCCTCAGTCCTATATGGTCTAACTGAATTATACTGAAAAGCCGCAGAATCCTATATTGTGGATTCTGCGGCTTTTACGCGATTAAGCACTATTACAGTCCCTTTTTCCTATAAGCCAAAGCAAACAGCAAGACGCCCACGGCAAAATTCACTGCGACAACAATAACTGCTTCCGCCGATATTTCTAAGCTGCCAATGCCGTTTATAATCTCGCTGAGCTGCTGGGTATATACTATTTTCGCAGCCTTTCTGACGCTCTCGTTGAACGTTGACAACATCGGGACAAACGAAAAAACTATCATTACCGGCACCGTAAGCGAGGTTGCAGCCATCTGATTGCTTACGAAAATGCCTATAACCGCGCCGATAATCTCCGACAAAATAATGCCAGCCGCCATTGCGGCAAGAAATACCGCAAGCTCCGCGCCGCTGTATTCTCCGAGCAGGGCAAAAACAGCCGTGCCAGCCATGCACATGATAAAAACGTATGCGCCTGTGCCAATAAGATACTGCCACGGCTTAACACTGCTCATCATAAGCGCGCGGAGTGTGTTGCTTTCTTTTTCCTCCGAGATAATTGCCGACATGCGTTAGCACCATCGATAGGCGTTTCGATGCCGTCAACTATAGCATACCATTGTATTGCCATATCAGCAATAGCGTCCGTTGGGTATGCAACCAATGACAGAGGTACAACGCTACCGCCCTGCTTATACTCCGGATTTAGCTTGCTTTCGGAATAGCCGGTCTGAAATGCAACCGGTGCGTCAACAATATCCACCGGACCGCGCAAGGTCGTCGCATTAAGAGCTTCTCCGGTAACCCATCCGTCGGCAGATTTATAGGTAGATCTGAAATACAAAAGCTCTTTGACTGTTCTGCCATCGGACACTGTAATGTGATCTGTGACGCTGCCCACCCGAAGCTCTACTTTGCCGGTTCCATACACTTCAACACCATCAACGGTTTTATTCTGCTCATCCATTCGAAAAACAGTGAAACCGTTTTCATCAGCGTCTGCATATACACGTATACTGCAATTGTGGGTGTTTTCGATTGTTCCTCTTCCAAAATCCAGCTGACCATATACATCAATAGTTGATTCTGCGGTGCCGGTAAGGGTTTTATTGTTCTCAACATTCAGGAACAAATCCTTGCCCGCGGGGATTTCAAGCACTTGATCAACGGTCACATCCGCATAGATATTCAAATTGTCACATGAGTTACCAAGTGCGTAATTCCATGCCTCCACAGGGTCATCAAAGGATCTGACCTCATCCTTCTGCGTTGTGTAATTATAACGAATTGCTCCTGCAACCATCTGCTTGTGGCAGATACCGCATACTCCGGTATTCTTATTTCCGGCTGTATGAGTGCAGGTTATTTCAAAGGTCTTGGTGATAATAAAATCATACTCGCCGACAGCCTGAATGGTTACCGTGGCGGTTCCCTGGAGGTTGTTGTTTTTGGCAGTGACGGTGTAGTTTGCAGGGGCTATAGTCGTGCCGTCTATGATATTCGTTACGACAACCGTCGGGATGATCGCCGAGCCGGTGTAATCGTAAGCCGCAGGGTCGACCACTGCCGTGTAGGGCTGATACTTGATTTTCAGCTGTCCGCCCATGCCGGTGTTGCTGAGTATGGTAGCGTCGGTGACGTCTGCGTGGACAACGGTCATCAGGTTGTTGCTGCCGTCAGACACATAGCGGACTGAGTAGCCGTCGGAGAGATAGTGCTCGGGGATGCTGAAGACTGTCGCCTGCTGTTCCGGCGTTAAGGGCACGGAAGCTATTACCCTGATATTGTAGCTCTGACAGTCGGCGGTGAAGCTGCCGCCCTCGGCGATCACAAAGGCGTTGGTTAAGTCTATTCCTCTGCCGTCGTAAATGCCGTTAAGGGTGACGCCCGCGCTGCCCGAAACTGCAAGCTTGCCGCCTGCTCCGATTGACAGTTTGCCGACATAAGCGGCGTCCTTCATGACTGATGAGGTCAGGCTACCATTGACAATCAGAGTGCCGTTTGCCTCTACTCTTCCGTTGACGGTCACCGTCGCGCCGCTGTCTATGGTAAGCAAGCTGTTATCTCCGCTGCTGCCGCCGAGACTTCCGCCCACCGTCAGCGAGCCTGTACCGGTGATTGTCAGATTAAAACCATATAACGGGTCATTATAATTTTCCCCGTATTTTGTCATTGTGCTTACAAATCCGCCGACGCTGCTGTCACCCTGCAAATTGATGGTGATTGATTCGGCGTTGTCCGGCAGGGCTATATTGCCGGGGACTATGCAGTCCTTAAGCGTGAGGGTGCATACCATTCTGGATTCGTCCGCAGCACTTGGTATGGACTCCCAGTGATATCCGTCTGTCTCCAAAACGCCGGGGTTTTCTACTTCGCCGGTGAAGTCAAGGTCAGCAGATACAACATGAGAGCCTGCCTTTGCTACGAATACATCTGAAAGCGAGCTGACGCTGGTATCTGCCACTTCGGTGTTGGTTGCGGAATCGTAGAACGCATATCCATCTGCGAGAATCGAGCTTACCGGTTCTCCCTCGGGCAAGGTTATTGTGGTAAAGCTGCCGCCGGATAGCTTGGTGTTGGTGACGGTTCCGGTTCCTTTATATTTCAGCTCTCCAATGGTTCCACCGGTGACGGTGAGGCTTGTTGCGGGAAGAGCGGTAAGAGTTACTCTTACTGTTCCGCCTGTTATTGTGACGGAAGAAGGGGTTGTTTCGGCATTATCCGATATATACCCAACGGTTCCGCCGTTCATAATGAAGCTATTGTTATCGAGCAGCGTAACACTTGTAATTGTGCCGTTATTCAGGGTGAATTTTGCGCCTTCCCAGCTAAATGCATTTGAAAACGTGCCGCTGGGAGCATCCAATGTAAGCTCGGTATCTGATGAGTCCCTGTATATTGAGCCAGCCTTAAATATCTGGTTTTCATCTGCAACAAAATTAATTCTGTGGCTTACTCTCAGGATAAAATCCGACGGGACCTCCCATCCGGAATGCAGCTTTACAGTAACCGGATTGCCGCTGCTTTTTGATAGGGTATCAGCGTATTTAACAATCTCTCTGAGCTTTGTCGCGTCAATCGGGGCTTCGGTTGTGCTGATGTAGCCCTGCGACGTTGTGCCGTCGGTCACCTCAACGTCGGCTTGCTTTCCCCAGCCGGTGCAGCTGCCGCCGGTAAAGCCGAAATTATGATTGCAGGTGATTGTAAAGTATTCTAATATACTATCAAAGCTGTAATTGCCGCCCTCTTTGTCGGTAATGCTTACATACGGTGATTTATTAAACCCGAAGCTTTGACCTTCTCCGCCGTTGTTGCCGTATGACACCTCATACTCGCTTGGGTCGATGGTTACGAGTGTGCCGTTATTATCCCTTGTCAGCGTGGGAATGGGCTTGATTTCCTCGCCTGCCCATGTGTGGGTGTAGTTATCGAGGGTGACTGTGATATCGCTCTCGGTCAGAGTGCGGGGAGTGATGTTGCCGGTTGTAGTAAACTCTCCGCTTGTCAGCGTGTAATTGGAGTCTCCCGCAAGAGCTATGGTTACCGTCACCGTCTTGCCGGTTCCGGCATCCGAAGTGTCAAACACTGCCGCTGCGGTGTAGTCTGCAACGATTACTTCTGCACTGTTGGGGTCGGTGAAGGTAACGCCTGCAACAGCCGCGTCAGTATTGCCGTCGTAGGCTTTATCCGCGATTTCCACAGCCGCTACTGTCAACTCAGCCGGTAAAATGCTGACGGTCTTGCTGAATGTTGTACCGTTAGCATGAGTGTAATTGACAGTATATGTAAGATCATCAACCTTTGCTGCCGAAACCGTCCATGCGGAGAGATTTGGCGTAAACTCCCTGCCGCAAATTGTGACCGGCTGATACCGCATACCTGCCTTGACATCATCGGAACGGTCTGCACTGCCGCCGGCTATATCCGTGGGAGCGATAACCATTTCCTCGGTCAGGCTTTCGGTGGTGAAGCTGCCTTCGCCGGTGATGCTGCCTGTTCCGCTGATATCGCCGCCGTATGCAACGGCAATGTTGCCGCCGTTGTTGATGATTGTGCCGTTGTTGGTGATTGAGCCGTCAACGGTGAGGGTCATGCCCGCCGGAACGGTCAGGCTGCTGCCCTCGTTTATGGTAAGGGTTTTGCCGGATTCTGCGGTGAGGTCTTGGATCAAAGTCTGATTGCCGTAAACTCCGCCGTTTGCATTGTCATATATTATGCCGCTCCATGCGGATTGGCTGTATTTGTCGGTGATACTGTTCGCAGTAATAACGGCATTGCCGTTAACGCCGGTGGAGAAGGGGCAGCCGGAGCCGCTTTTG
>USEH01000027.1 GCA_900553675.1 uncultured Ruminococcus sp.
CGTATCTTGACGACGACAGATACCTTTGCTACAGCGACGGCAGACGCAGCATAAAGATAATCTCTGCCGACAAGATAAAAATCCCTGGCGAGCATAATATCGAAAATTACCTTGCGGCGATATCCGCTGTGTGGGGAGAGGTTTCTGTGGATTCTATATGCAAGGTCGCAAGGAATTTCGGCGGCGTTGAGCATAGAATCGAGTTTGTCAGGGAGCTTAACGGCGTTAAGTATTATAACGACTCGATTGCATCCAGCCCCACAAGAGTTATCGCAGGTCTTAAGTCCTTTGGCAGAAAGATAATAATAATCGCCGGAGGATATGACAAGAAAATACCCTTTGAGCCTTTGGCTGAGCCTGTAAACAAGTATGTAAAGGTTCTGATACTCATGGGTCTGACAGCCGACAAAATAGAAAAGGCAGTAACCGAAACACCCTATTACGACCCGGATAATATTAAAATACTTCATGCGGGCAGCATGGAAGAGGCTGTAAAGCTTGCGCATGACAATGCGGCTGCGGGTGATATAGTTTCGCTTTCGCCTGCGTGTGCTTCGTTTGATATGTATCCCAACTTTGAAGCAAGAGGAAAGCACTATAAGGCAATAGTCAACGCTCTTTAAACATAAATCAAGATGATTAAAAGAATAGAAAATATAGAAGACACACCAATAGAGCTGCGTCAGTCTCATTATTCGAGAATAATTCTTTCGCACATCCAGACATACGGAACGGAATACGACTTCTGCGAGCTTTATGAGCTTCGTCAGAAAGGCAAGCGCGCGGCAGTGTTTGTGTCGTTCAATGGCTCGCTTGTGGCTGATGTTCTTGAAGGCGTTTCCCTGAGCGGAGTCTCACTGAGAGAGACTGCCGAGTTCGTCCGTTTCAAATCGCCGTATGCAGTTGAGCTTTCTGAGGATATGACCGGCAAAACCGGAATTTCCGGCTATCAGCGCTCAAAAAGGTATTTTTACGAGGTATCTCCATGGAAAACCGCTGACGGAATAGATTTCGACCCCGACGCCGAAACTGTTTACGCAACGGCTTATTCAGGAAAGGATTCAAACTACGGTCTGTGGCTGACGGACACGGTTCGCAGAAAAAACAAGGATCTTTTAAGGCTGTATTCCTATAAAAGCTCGGTATTAACCGTGAAATGCCGTTCAGGTGGTATGGCGTATATTGCCGATGTTGCAACTTTGGAAGCGGACAGAGGAAAGGGCTATGCAAGAGCGCTTTTAGGCGGCGTTGCCAAGCTTATGGCAGACGAGGGGTACACCTCATATCTCGCGGCGGACGATTCGACAAAGGGGTATTACGATTTGCTCGGCTATAAGCTTATCGGAACCGACAATATTTATAAAATTAAGGACAGTATAAACTATGAACAAATTTTTTATTATCGACGAAAGACTTTCAGAGCTGGCAAAGAAAGCCGAGGAGGAATGCAAAGAGGTCTTTGCAAGAATTGATGATATTGCTGAG
The DNA here is from genome assembly GCA_900553675.1 of uncultured Ruminococcus sp. Classification (GTDB taxonomy): domain Bacteria; phylum Bacillota; class Clostridia; order Oscillospirales; family Ruminococcaceae; genus Faeciplasma. The sequence goes on from USEH01000027.1 coordinate 1,486, forward strand.
TATAACGGCGTAAAGGTTCTGTCGGCGTTTACTAAAAATAATGTCGGAGAAACCGCCCTGCATGGCACCACCGGATACGGTTATAACGACCTTGGCAGAGAGCTTCTGGATAAGGTGTACGCCTCCGCTCTCGGCGGGGAGGATGCTCTTGTAAGACACAGCTTTGTAAACGGTACACACACGCTTTCTGTCGCACTTTTCGGCGTACTCCGTCCGGGCGATAAGCTTCTGATGTGCTGCGGCGCACCGTATGACACTCTTGAAGAGATTATAGGCAAAAGGGGAGAGCCGGGCAATGGCTCGCTTAAGGATTTCGGAGTACTGTATGAGGAGGTTGAGCTGCTTCCTAACGGTATGCCCGATCTTGAAAAAATCACCGAGCGCGTGAAGGATGCAAAGGTTGCCTACATACAACGCTCACGCGGGTACTCCACCCGCCCGTCATATACCGTTGACGATATAGAAAAGATAGTGAAAGCAATAAAAGCAGGAAACCCGAACGCAGTAATAATGGTTGACAACTGCTACGGTGAATTTGTCGAAAAGCGCGAGCCGCTCGACGTCGGAGCAGATCTGATGATGGGTTCGCTTATAAAAAATCCTGGAGGTGGAATAGCTTCAACCGGCGGATATATCGCAGGCAGAGCTGACCTTATCGAGCTATGTGCAAACAGGCTTACCTGTGTTGGAATGGGCAAGGAGATAGGCGCGACGCTCCATCAGAACCGCGAGATGTTCTTGGGCTTCTTCTTAGCACCGCAGACGGTTGCAAACGCCGTTAAAACCTCGGAATTTGCCTGTGCACTTCTTAATATGCTGGGCTATGAATCGCTTCCCAAGCCGGGCGAGCCGAGGGCGGATATAATCGCATCAATAAAATTCGGAAGCGAAGCCCCGCTGACTTCGTTTATAAGGGGAGTACAAAAGGGCGCGCCCATAGACAGCTATGTCACACCCGAAGCATGGGATATGCCGGGCTATGAAAGCAAGGTAATAATGGCTGCGGGAGCGTTTACGGCTGGCGCATCCATAGAGTTCTCGGCAGATGCCCCGATAAGAGAGCCGTATGCCGGATGGCTTCAGGGTGGAATAACCTATCCCACCGGAAAAATGGGAGTTCTGATTGCCGTTCAGAACATGATAGACGAAGGAATACTAAAGCTGTAATAAATTATTGAAAGGATGAACAACATGGCTGAAAAATACTCAGTTTCACTGCAAAAGGTGATTGACGAGCTTAAATTAAGGGTCGTTTATACCCCACGCGAACCGGAGAATATAATGATATCCAACAATGATATCAACCGTCCGGGACTTCAGCTTACAGGCTTTTACGCCTATTTCAACGTTGAAAAAATTCAGATATGCGGAAACGCGGAATTTGCATACTTGCAGGGTCTTTCAGATGAAGCAAGAAAGGAAGCGATATTTACTCTGTTTTCCTATCGATTCCCGGCGCTCATAATAACAAAGGATCATCAGGCGTTTCCTGAAATGATAGATGCCGCTAAGCAGTATGAGATACCGATTCTTGCCACCTCGCTCGACACTTCCGAGTTTATGGCGCAGATAATCGCTTTTCTTAACCTCAACCTTGCCCAAAGAATCACCCGCCACGGCGTGCTTATAGAGATTTACGGTGAGGGTGTTCTGATAGTAGGAGAAAGCGGAGTAGGTAAGTCCGAAACTGCTATAGAGCTTGTAAAGCGCGGACACCGCCTTGTCGCCGACGATGCTGTCGAGATTAAAAAGGTCTCCGCCATATCCTTAGTGGGCTCGTCTCCTGATAATATTCGTCACTTTATCGAACTCAGAGGCATAGGCATAGTCAATGCAAGAAGACTTTTCGGTATGGGCGCCGTAAAGATGACCGAAAAAATCGACCTTGTTGTAAAGCTTGAGCCTTGGGACCCCGACAGGGTCTACGACAGAATGGGTGTTGACAGCGAGTATACATCAATCCTTGGAGTAAACGTTCCCAGCATGACGATTCCTGTTAAGCCCGGACGTAATTTGGCTGTCATCTTAGAGGTTGCTGCAATGAATAACCGTCAGAAGAAGATGGGCTATAACGCCGCTCAGGAGCTTTTGTCCAAGCTCGGTCTTGAAATGGAAGGCAGCGAAAAGTTTCAGAACTGGACAGATTTCTGATTAAAGGAGTAAAAATAACTTGTTTATAGAAGCAGATCTTCACACGCACACGGTCGCATCCACCCATGCGTATTCGACTATAACCGAAAACTGCCGTGCTGCGGCTGACAAGGGTCTTAAAGCAATTGCAATGACCGACCATTACCTTACTATGCCGGATGCTCCGCATATCTGGCACTTCAATAATTTAAGGGTGCTGCCGCGCTCACTTTTTGGTGTTACCGTTCTTAAAGGCGCAGAGGTTAATATAATTAATTATGACGGAGAACTGGATATAAGTGAAAGCGATATATCCAAGCTCGAATGGGTAGTTGCATCCTATCATAAGTATATGTTCAGCGAGCTTTCAACCGACCCCAAGGTTGTCACCGACGGATACTTAAAGCTTTGCCGCAACCCGTATGTTGACGTTATAGGACACCCCACCACAGACTATTTTCCGTTTGAGTACGAGCGGGCGATAAAGGCTTTTAAGGAGTATGACAAGCTTGTCGAAGTAAATGAAAGCTCGATAAAGCTTAAAAAAGGCTCGGCTAAGAACGTCGTCCCGATTCTTGAAATGTGCAAGAAGTATGAAGTTCCTGTCGTCGTCAACACCGATGCCCACTTCTGGGACGCTATAGGCGAAGTTCCGGTATCGGAAAAAATTCTTAGGGATATCGATTTTCCAAGAAGGCTTGTTGCCAACGCCGATTGGGAATACATAAAGTCAAGGATTAATAAAAAGCATCCAGAATTAAAGCTTTGAAAGGTTTGGCTATGACTTATTCCGAGAAACTTATTGATTTTGAAAAAACAGCGCAGGCTTTAGGCATAAGGACAAAACGAAACGAGCCGATGAGCGCGCATACGACTTTCAGGGTCGGCGGGTGCTGCGATATCATGGCGTTTCCGAACAGTGTAGAATCGGTTCGCGGGTTGATTATGTGCGCAAACGCGTCCGTACTAAATTACTATGTATTGGGCAACGGCTCAAATGTTCTGTTTTCGGACAAAGGCTTCCGCGGAGCAATTATTTTGCTGAGCGCGGATTTCTCTGAAATCACAGTCAAGGATGATGTTATCACCGCAGCCGCGGGAGCCTCCTTGCAAAGAGTCTGTCGGCTCGCGCTTGAATCGGGGCTTTCCGGAATGGAATTTGCATACGGCATTCCGGGGACAGTCGGCGGAGCGGTGTATATGAACGCCGGAGCGTATGGCGGTGAAATTAAGGATATAGTCAGTCGGGTTACCTGCGTGAACAGGCAGGGCGAAATTATAACCTACAAGGCTGATGAGCTTGATTTGTCCTACCGTTCAAGCAGATTTTCAACTTCCGGCGAGATTATACTATCTGCCGATTTTAAGCTTGAAAAGGGCGATTCGTCCTCAATAAAAGCGAGGATGGATGAGCTGATGGAAAGAAGAAAATCCCGTCAGCCGTTAGAATACCCAAGCGCAGGCTCTGCATTCAAGCGTCCGGAGGGGACGTTTGCGGGGCTTGTTATCGAGCAGAGCGGACTTAAGGGCTATACGGTCGGCGGGGCACAGATTTCCGAAAAGCATGCGAATTTTATAATCAATCGCGGCGGAGCAACCGCTGACGATATTATGACGCTTATTTCGGAAGTCAAAAAAACAGTAAAAGAAAAAACAGGCTATGAGCTTGAATGCGAAATAAGAATTATCGACGATTAAAAGCACTGATTCCTTCACATTCGGGGTATAACAGCAGCATATTCATGAAAGGCGGGTTATTGTTATGAAAATAGTTATTATAACGGGACTTTCCGGCGCGGGAAAATCAAACGCGCTGAGGTATTTTGAAGACTGCGATTATTATTGCATTGACAATATGCCGCCTGAGCTTTTGCAGAGCGTTGCTCAGTTTATCGTCAACGCTGATAAGGTTGTAAGCAAAATAGCGGTTGCTATAGATATACGTTCGGGAGAGCTGTATTCTAAGCTTAGCCAGAGCGTTATGTCGCTTCGTGCTTCCGATGCTGATGTAAGGGTCATTTTTATCGATGCCGACGATGACGCTCTTGTCAAGCGGTATAAGGAAACAAGAAGACGGCATCCTTTGGACGAAGAGGCTTCGGGAAGTCTGTACAAGGCTATTGAGCTTGAACGCCGTGCGACTCTTGGCGCAAAGGAAATTGCGGATTATTACATAGACACAACATACACCTCAACATCCGATTTCAGACAAAGACTTGCCGAGCTTTTCCGTGATGAGGATGGCGAAATGATAGTGAATGTTCTTTCGTTTGGCTTCAAATACGGTATTCCCAAGGACGCCGATCTTGTCTTTGACGTAAGATGTCTGCCAAACCCTTTCTATGTCCCTGAGCTTAAGAATAAAACCGGTCTTGACGATGATGTTTATAACTATGTAATGAACTGTAATGAAGCAAACGAAATATTCGCCAAGCTTTCAGATCTTATAACATATCTTCTTCCTCTGTACGTTAAAGAGGGCAAGACAAGGCTTGTCATTGCTTTTGGCTGTACCGGAGGAAAGCATCGCTCTGTAAGCTTTGCAAGAAGAATGTCTGAGCTTTTGGAGGAAAAAGGCGTGAATATAAGGGTGGAACACCGCCATATTAATCTATAAAAATGAAAATTAAGACTACAGAAACTTTCTCATATAAAGTAAAATCAGAATCACGCGAGAGCATAACAGGTCGAAAGAAGTCCGACGCCTGCCTGATGGGATATCTGCTTGTTTCGCAGGCTGACAAATCAGGAGGAATCCGGTTCGTCACCGACAGTGATGTTTGTTCTGACCTGTTTGTGCGACTTGTCAGCCATGCCGCGGAAAACGAAAACGTCGCAGTTATGACAGTTTTGCGTTCGAGAGGACGAGCTCCGCAGTATTCTATAGCCATCGAAAACCGGCAGGATGTGTATAAGATATCTCAAAGGCTTGGCTTCAGCGTTTCGGATAAAAACTTGCTGATGGCTTCGGCGGAAAAAATATCCGAAAAGAATTACGGAGCTTTTGCGGCAGGAGTGTTTATGGCGTGCGGAAGCATATCTTCGCCCGATAAGGAATATCACCTTGAATTTATTTTTCAGGATGATAGCGTCTGCGGCTGGTTCTGCCGCTCTATGATGGACAGATTTGCAATTCCGCTCCGTCAGACAAAAAGAAACGGAAGCTTTGTTCTTTATCTTAAAGGCAGTGAGGGGATAGAGGACGTTTTAACGCTTATCGGCGCGCAGATGTCCAGCCTTGAGCTTATGAACGTAAAGGTTTATAAGGACTTCCGCAACCGTGCAAACAGGGCAACCAACTGCGACACCGCAAACTGCGAACGCCAGAACCGCTGCGCCGCAAGGCAGATAGAAGCCATCAAAAGGATAGAAGCCTCCGAGGGCGGACTTTTACGGCTCGACGACGACCTGCGCGAAATTGCCGAGCTTAGGCTGAAATATCCCGAATACAATCTTTCGGAGCTTTCAGCCGAGGTTGTAAAACCGATCTCAAAATCAGGAGTCAATCACCGACTTAAGAGAATTGAGGAAATAGCCGAAGAAATAAATAAACAGCAATAACGAGAGGACATATAGCCATGCCCTATTTTGTTCATCTTCATGTTCACAGTGAATACTCGCTGCTTGATGGCGCTTGCCGAATCAAGCGGCTTGTTTCGCGTGTGAAGGAATTGGGAATGAACAGCGTGGCTGTTACCGACCACGGCAATGTTTTTGCAGCCGTGGAGTTTTACAACGAGTGCAAGGCTCAGGGAATAAAGCCTGTTATCGGCTGTGAGGTGTATGTCGCTCCGAGAACGCGTTTCGACCGTCAGGGAAGGCTCGACCAGCCTTATCACCTGATACTTCTCTGTAAAAACGAGCAAGGCTATAAAAACTTGTGTCACCTTGTTTCAAGAGCGTATGTCGAGGGCTTTTACAATAAGCCGAGAGTGGATTTTGAACTGCTTTCTATATATCATGAGGGCTTGTGCTGCCTTTCGGCGTGCCTTGCAGGAGAGGTTTCGCGCAGGCTTTCAAACAATGATTACGACGGCGCTAAGGAAACGGTGCTGCGATACAAAGAACTTTTCGGCGAGGATTACTATATTGAAATCCAGAACCATAAGTTTTCTGACGAGACTAATATATTGCCATATCAGTATAAGCTTTCCGAGGAGACGGGCGTTAAGCTTGTCGCCACCAACGACTCTCACTATATAAACAAAGCCGATTCAGCGGCGCAAAAGGTCTTGATGTGCATTTCGACCAACACCACCACAGATGACCCCGATGGTCTTACATTTCCGACAAATGAGTTTTACATTAAGACCTACGACGAGATGCTTGAGCTTTTTCCAAACCACCCCGAAGCACTTGCGAACACGGTTGAGATAGCTGATAAATGCAATCTTGAATTTGAGTTCGGAGTTACAAAGCTTCCTGCATTCTCGATTGAAGGCGTTTCAGATAACGAAGCGTTCCTGCGGGATATGGGCGAAAAAGGACTTAAGGAAAGATACGGAGATGGCATAACCGACGAAATAAGGCAAAGATTTGATTACGAGCTTGATGTTATCTCCAAGATGGGATATGTCAACTACTACCTGATAGTCTGGGACTTTGTAAACTATGCCAAAACCCACGGCATTCCTGTAGGACCGGGAAGAGGCTCTGGCGCAGGAAGCCTTATTGCCTACTGTATCGGAATAACAGGCATAGACCCCATTAAATACAATCTTCTTTTCGAGCGTTTTCTGAATCCGGAAAGGGTTTCCATGCCCGACTTTGATATCGATTTCTGTATCGAGGGCAGGCAGGACGTTATCGATTATGTCAAGCGCAGATACGGCGAGGATCATGTAGCCCAGATAGTCACCTTCGGAACAATGGCGGCTAAAAACGCCGTAAGGGACTGCGCCCGCGCGATGGCTCTTCCTTATAACCTTGCTGATAAGGTTGCCAAAGCGATTCCTTTCGGCATGACCATTAACGAAGCCAAGGAAAAGGATCCAGATTTCAAGGCACTGTATCTCGGCTCGGCTCAGGTGCATGAGCTTTTGGATATGGCTGTTCAGGTGGAGGGCATGCCGCGGCACTGCTCAACTCATGCCGCCGGTGTTGTAATAACCGCGGGACCGGTCGCCGACTATGTCCCGCTTATGACCAACGACGGTCAGCTTGTCACTCAGTACACCATGACAGTGCTTGAAAGTCTCGGACTTTTAAAAATAGACTTTTTAGGACTTAGAAACCTTACCGTTATAAGAGACGCAGTAAGAAGCATACGCAAAAAAGAGCCTGATTTTGATATAAACAATATCCCTATGGACGATGAGGGAGTATACAAAATGCTCGCCGCCGGAGATACGGTTGGCGTGTTTCAGTTTGAATCCGCCGGCATGACTTCAACAATAATGAAGCTTGTTCCAGAGGCTATCGAGGATTTGCTAGCGGTAATATCCCTTTACCGTCCGGGACCGATGGATTCCATACCGACATATATCAAAAACCGCCACAACAGGGGGACAATCTCATATAAAACTCCGCTTTTAAAGCCGATTTTAGACGTTACCTATGGCTGCATAGTCTATCAGGAGCAGGTTATGCAGATATTCCGCAGCCTTGCCGGATATTCCTACGGACGGGCGGATATTGTCCGCCGAGCTATGGCAAAGAAAAAACATTCAGTGCTTGAAAACGAGCGCAAAGCCTTTATCTACGGAGATAGGAACCCAGACGGTTCGGTAAACTGCGTAGGCTGTGTTGCAAACGGCGTTCCGGAGGATGTCGCCAACGAGATTTTTGACGAGATGACAAGCTTTGCATCCTATGCGTTCAATAAATCACACGCCGCCGCATACGCGACTCTTTCTTACCAGACGGCTTATTTAAAGCTTCACTATTTCAAGGAGTATATGGCTGCGCTTATAACCAGTGTGCTTGACAGCCTTTCAAAGGTCACGGAGTATACCGACGAGTGCGAGAAAAAGGGAGTTAAGGTTTCGGGACCCGATATCAACCTGAGTATGGAGGGCTTTGTCGTCAACAGCGAGGGCATTAACTTCGGTCTTCTTGCAATAAAAAGTCTGGGCAGGGGAGCAATACGCGATATTATCGCAGAACGCGAACGCGGCGGAAAATTCGCCTCTCTTGGCGACTTTCTTTCGAGAATGTACGGCAAGGAGCTTAATTCAAGGGCAGTTGAAAGCCTTATCATGAGCGGCGCACTCGACAGCTTTCCGAACAATCGCCGCGAGATGCTTTCAAGCTATGACTATGTTATGAACGTCGTAGCCGACAGCGAACGCGAAAAGATGGAAGGTCAGATGGATCTGTTCGGAAACGGCGGCGAGGAATCAATTGAATCGATATCGGATATCAGAATCCCTAAGCAGGAGGAATTTTCAATTTCGGAGCTTCTTGAAATGGAAAAGCAGATTTTGGGCGTGTATATTTCCGGGCATCCGCTTTCTAAGTACTCGCCTTGGCTTACGGCTTCAGATATGTTAACCGTTAAGGAGATCATCAACGGCGTTGCAGACAGCCCTCCAAAATATCGCGATGGCGACGAGGTTAAGATAATCGCCATGTTCCGCTCGAAAAAGATGTTCATGACGAAAAAGAACCAGCAGATGTGCTTTACCGAATTCGAGGATGTTTCCGGAAATATAGAGGTCATAGTTTTCCCGAAAATATTTGAGGTTGCAAGAACGCTGCTTAATCCCGGCGCAAGCTTGGCTATATCAGGAAAAATATCGGTCAAGGAAGATGAAGAGCCGAAGCTTCTTGCCGATTTGATTCAGAACGCGGATTATGTCGTGTCTAAGCTTTCGCAGCTTCCGCTCTGCCTGCGCTTTAGCTCTGACGAAAAGGATAAAATCGCTGGCATAAGGGAAATATGCAGATCAAATCCCGGTGACGGCAGGCTTATGTGCTATCTTTCGGACGTCAAAAAGCTCACCGTCATTAAAGACGCCGCTTCGGTAAATATCACAGGCGAGGTTATTGCGGAGCTGAAAAAGCTTCTGGGAGCAGAAAACGTTAAATTCAGACGTCAAAGAGACGGCTTGAAATAAACCAATATAATCGAAAGGACAGTTGAAATGAAGAACAAAATTAAACGTATCGCTGCCGTATGCTTGGCTTTGCTGACGGTACTTCTCTCAGCCTGCGGCAGAAAGACCATGGAAAACGCAACCTTTGGTGAGGTCAGAAAAAGCTTCAATGATGACTTGGATTTAAGCGGACCCGTTTTGACCGAAAACGCGGTTTCCAAGGACTTTTCTGCCGTCTACGAAGCCGAGGATGCCACTCTCAACGGCGCGGCAAAGAAAATGAGCAAGGCAGGCTTCTCCGGCGAAGCAGGTGTAACCGGCATAAACGGTGAGCAGGACAGCATAGTCTTTAATGTTTCCGTGGAAGTCTCCGGCTTCTATGATGTTACGCTCGCATCCTATACGGCGGATATAGGTAGAACAAATAATCTGCTTGTAGACGGCGCAAACGCAGGCTCACTGGTGTCCACAAAAAGCTCAGAGCTTGAGGATGTAACCCTTAGATATATTTATCTCGAAGCAGGAGAGCATGAAATAGCCGTAACCCCATCATGGGGATGGGTGGACTACGACTGCTTAAAGCTCACCGCCTGCGATATAGATACAAAGGATATATACAACGTCACCGCAGAGCTTTCCAACCCCAACGCAGACGATAACACCAAGCGTTTGTATAATTTCCTGTGCGATATCTACGGCAAATACACACTTTCAGGTCAGACCGGAGATGAGGGCAGGGAATCGAATGAGTATCTTGCCATTAAAGACGTAACCGGCAAGGAATTTGCGGTTTTAGGCATGGACGTTATGAACTACTCCGGAACTGCCGTTGCGCAGGGTTCAAAAAGCGATACGGTAGAGCGCGCATACGACTGGTATGTCAACGCAGGCGGAATCGTTCAGCTTTGGTGGCACTGGCATTCTCCTGCGGGATATATCCCCGAAGGTGCCAACTGGTACAGCTCATTCTATAAGGAAAGCTCTTCTATAAATCTTGATAAGGCGATGAACGGCGAGGATGAAACTCTGTACAACCTTCTTATCGAGGATATCGACAGAATCTCCGAGCAGATTGCGAGATTGCGCGACTGCGGCGTTCCGGTACTCTGGAGACCGCTTCATGAAGCCTCCGGCGGCTGGTTCTGGTGGGGCAATTGCTCGGCAGAAAGCTATATAAAGCTTTACCGCCTGATGTACGACAGAATGACCAACCACCACAACCTTACAAACCTCATCTGGATATGGAACGGTCAAGACAAGGAATGGTATCCCGGCGACGATGTTGTTGATATAGTTTCGACCGATATATATGCAGGCGAGCAGGTTTACGCTTCGCAGTCCGCATCGTTCATAAGCTGCTCGGAATGCTCCGGTGAAAGAAAACTGATTGCTCTTTCCGAAAACGGCTGCATACCCGACCCTGACCTTATGCACAGAGATAATGCTCGCTGGCTTTTGTGGAATGTATGGGGAGACGATTACTGCATAAGATGGGGCGAAGCAGTATACAACGAGCAGTATACCGACGAGGAAATGCTGAAAAAGGCATATGGCAGCGAATATACGCTGACTCTTGATGAGCTTCCAAATCTGAAAAAATACCGTCTGGACTGATTGCAGACGGCAGCTGTATGCTTAAAGCATCACAAATAGATTAATTAAGACTGAAAGGAATACGTCTATGCGCACTTTGGGCAATATAATATGGTTTTTGTTTGGCGGGCTTATATGCGGCTTTAGTTGGTTTCTTGCCGGAATCATCTGGTGTATAACGATAATAGGAATTCCGTGGGGACTGCAATGCTTCAAGTTTGCGGCTATGAGCTTTTTCCCGTTTAAAAAAGAAATTCAGTATGGGGGAGGTGCGCCCTCTCTCATACTGAACATAATCTGGCTGTTAATTTCGGGCATACCGCTGGCTCTTGAGCACCTTGCTTTCGGAGTGATATTCTGTATAACAATAGTCGGAATACCATTTGGCATGCAGTTTTTCAAGCTTGCAAAGCTTGCATTAATGCCGTTCGGAGCAGAGATAGTCGATATACATTAGTCTATTCTATATCCATAGCACGTCGGCAGAAGCTCAATAGTGATTTAAAAACCGAGTCGAAATCGTAATCAGAGCTGTTTGAGATGTTTAAAAGAATTTCAAACAGCTTTTTGTCGTCTCCTTCAAGCTCAGAAAGAAGCTCCTGCTTTGTGGCACAGAATCTTCCGGATTCGATATAGTGCAGATTCTGCAAAATAAAGAAGATCGGCTTTACCATGCGTGGAAGCTTTCTTACGCTGTTTTCAAGGTCTGTGTGAATAAATCTGTGACATAGCTCGTGATAGAGATTTCCCGCGCTCAGCTTGATGTAATTTACTTCGTCCCGACGTGTGTAGTCGGGAACAAAATCCGACAGCCTTCCTATGATGTCCTTGGTAGTGTGAATAAGCTGGCAGGATTCAAGCGGATTCCAGACTGCAAGCTCGTCCTTGCCGCAGATAAATCCGCAGGATTTGTCATAATCGCCGATCTCGGTGATTGCCTGCTTGTATAGCTTCAAATCATAAAGCGACAGACCGTCTATTACCGCCATAATGTCGATGTCGCTGTCCGATGAAGCCTCGCCGCGCAGATAGCTTCCCTGAAGACCGAGGTATACAAGCCTTTCGCCGAATATGCCGCGGAGCTTTTCGGTCAGCTTTGATATGTAGATGTTTACATCAAACATGTTTACATCAAACGCGTTTACATCAAACGTGTTAATATCAGTCATGTAGGTATGTCCTTTCAATTAATATGCAGCAAAAAAGCCTGCCCTAGCACAAATTTCAGCAGGGCAGGCATAATGCTTTTTAAGAGCTTAATCAGTCTTTATCTGCAATTGCTTTGATTCCGGCAGTAAGACCCGCAAGTCCCTGAATTTCCGAGGGAATAATAATCTTGGTGGACTTACCGTCAGCAGCCTTAGCAAAGGCTTCAAGGCTCTTAAGCTGGATAACCTGAGGATTCGGGTTGGCTTGGTTGAGCTTGACAAGGCTTTCAGCCAGAGCGGTCTGAACCTTTTCAATTGCCTGAGCTTCGCCCTCTGCTTCAAGCATCTTCTGCTCCTTAACGGCTGTTGCACGAAGAATCAGAGCTTCCTTTTCAGCCTCAGCCTTTAATATCTCAGCCTGCTTGTCGGCTTCTGCCTTAAGAATCTTGGATTCCTTTTCGCCCTCTGCAACCAGAATCTGAGACTTCTTTTCGCCTTCAGCCTGCAAAATCTTTTCGCGGCGCTCGCGCTCTGCCTTCATCTGCTTCTCCATAGCGTCCTGGATAGCAGCCGGCGGGATGATGTTCTTAAGCTCTACTCTGTTTACCTTGATGCCCCAGGGGTCTGTGGCGATGTCCAGAGACGCGCGCATCTTGGTATTGATAACCTCGCGGGACGTCAGAGTCTGATCCAGCTCCAGATCTCCAATGATATTCCTTAAAGTCGTTGCAGTCAGATTCTCAATGGCCATGATCGGATTTTCCACACCATAAGCGAATAACTTCGGATCTGTGATCTGGAAAAATACAACAGTATCGATCTGCATGGTTACGTTATCCTTGGTGATAACCGGCTGCGGTGGAAAATCCACTACCTGTTCCTTCAGATTTACCTTTCTGGCTACTCGTTCAATAAACGGAACCTTGAAGTGAATTCCTGTACTCCAGGTTGCCTGATAAGCTCCCAGACGTTCCAGGATTACTGCATATGCCTGTGGTACAATGCGGACGCAGGATGCAAGGACCCATACCGCAATAACGATAATAACTATCAGAAAAACCACGCCCATAACTAATCCTCCTTATTCTGTTTTACGATAAGTTTCACACCTCGGATCTCTTCGATCGTTACAACGGTGCCTTCGCCGATTTTTTCGTCATCAGCAGAACGTGCAGTCCATTCAATGTCATTGATACGAACCTGGCCTGTCTGCGCCAGATTGTCAATCTCCTGAATCACAACTGCTTTCTTTCCAATCAGACTGTTTGCATTGGTCTGTATGGTTTCTTTGTTGAAGTACTTCATTGCCAGTGGTCTGGTAAAGATGAGAAGTACCAATGAAACACACAGAAACAGCAATATCTGTACAGTGAGGTTCGCTCCTGCATAACATGCAATAGCAGCGACCAGTGCGCCGCCGGCAAACCAGATGGTGGTCAGTCCTGCCGTAATTGCCTCTACAACAAGCAATAACGCAAGAATCCCAAGCCAGATCAAAGGCTGCATGAAACTCCTCCTTTCGTCTGCTATCGTCTCTGACGAGCAGCTTCATACATGAGAATTCCGGATGCCATGGCAGCATTCAGAGATTCTACTTTTCCACACATAGGAATCCGTATCAGACAATCAGCACTGTCTGCCGCTTCATCTGTCAGTCCTTTTCCCTCATTGCCGATCAGGAAAGCAGTTCCTCCTGTGTAGGATTCCTGATCATAAGAGTTCTTACCATGCAGATGCGCCGCAAATGTGCGGATATTTCTGTCTTTCAGTTCCTGTGCTAATGATACCACACTTTCCACATATAGGAAAGGCATTCTGTAGACAGAACCCATGGTTGATCGTATAACCTTCGGGTTTGTGATATCCACGCAGGTCTTTGTCAGAAGAACTCCGCTTACTCCGGCACCCTCTCCTGTACGGAGAATAGTTCCCGCATTTCCCGGATCCTGCAGATCTTCCAGAATCATAACCAGCGGATTTTCCCCGCCGAGAATATCTTCCATTATATAGGAAGGTTTCTTAAGCACTGTCATAATTCCCTGCGGCGTCTGCGTATCGC